>NZ_JACJSE010000023.1 GCF_014698045.1 Aulosira sp. FACHB-615 | reverse complement strand
GCCGAAGACCCAGAATTTGAAACTTTCTATACCAAAAACATTTTGCTGAACGAGGGTATCCGCGCTTGGATGGCTCCTCAAGACCAGCCCCACGAACAATTTATATTCCCTGAGGAGGTATTACCTCGTGGTAACGCTCTCTAATAGACCCGCAGTTATGGGTGGCGGTCGTGACCAAGAATCCACCGGTTTTGCTTGGTGGTCTGGTAACGCTCGTTTGATTAACCTGTCTGGTAAACTGCTAGGCGCTCACGTTGCTCATGCTGGCTTAATTGTCTTCTGGGCTGGAGCAATGACATTATTTGAAGTTGCTCACTTTATCCCAGAAAAGCCTATGTACGAACAGGGCTTAATTCTGCTACCTCACCTCGCTACTTTAGGTTGGGGTGTAGGCGCTGGTGGTGAAGTAATTGACACCTTCCCCTACTTCGTAGTTGGTGTACTCCACCTAATTTCTTCCGCAGTCCTGGGTTTTGGTGGTATCTATCACGCAGTTCGCGGCCCAGAAACCTTAGAAGAGTATTCTTCCTTCTTTGGTTATGACTGGAAAGACAAAAACAAGATGACCAACATCATCGGCTTCCACCTGATCATCTTAGGTTCTGGTGCGTTGCTGTTAGTGCTGAAGGCGATGTTCTTCGGTGGTCTCTACGACACCTGGGCTCCTGGTGGTGGTGATGTGCGCGTCATTACAAACCCAACACTCAACCCAGCAGTTATCTTTGGCTATCTGATCAAAGCTCCTTTTGGTGGCGAAGGTTGGATTGTCAGCGTTAATAACTTGGAAGACGTAGTTGGCGGTCACATCTGGATTGCATTAATTTGTATCTCTGGTGGTATTTGGCACATCTTCACCAAGCCTTTCGCTTGGGCGCGTCGTGCCTTTATCTGGTCTGGTGAAGCTTACCTTTCCTACAGCTTAGGCGCATTGTCCTTAATGGGCTTTATCGCTTCTTGTATGGTTTGGTACAACAACACCGTTTACCCCAGCGAATTCTTCGGCCCCACAGGCCCTGAAGCTTCTCAAGCACAAGCTTTAACCTTCTTAATTCGTGACCAACGCTTGGGTGCTAACGTTGGTTCTGCTCAAGGCCCCACCGGTCTAGGTAAATACTTGATGCGCTCTCCTTCTGGTGAAATCATCTTCGGTGGTGAAACCATGCGCTTCTGGGATTTCCAAGGCCCCTGGTTAGAGCCTCTACGTGGCCCTAACGGTCTGGACTTAGACAAAATCAAGAACGATATTCAGCCTTGGCAAGCTCGCCGCGCTGCTGAATACATGACTCACGCTCCTCTGGGTTCTTTGAACTCTGTAGGTGGTGTTGCAACTGAAATCAACTCTTTCAACTATGTATCTCCTCGTGCATGGTTGTCTACTTCTCACTTCGTATTAGGATTCTTCTTCCTAGTAGGTCACTTGTGGCACGCGGGTCGCGCTCGTGCTGCTGCTGGTGGTTTCGAGAAAGGTATCGACCGTGAGAACGAACCAGTAATGTTCATGAATGACCTCGACTAAGTTGAAGTCCTTTTTTCATCACTGACAATCGAATTTTTAAAAGGCTCTTGTTTTACGACAAGAGCCTTTTTCTTTGAATTAGGACTTACGCAGTGAGACGAAAAATCAAGGGTTTGAGCAAGGGTACGAGGGTAGGGTGTTGACTTTGATAAGATTTACCCATTTTTTATTCATACAGTTTTGGAAGGAGTAATGAGTGATGAGTAAATACCAATGGCTATTACTTAAAGAACGCAAAAATAAATTCAACCAGGAAAGAATTGTGTATGAATTTTTCACCCCTCAACCCTTACACCAATTCACGAAATTACTGATACAAATCACTCCTCTGCAACTCTGATTCCGGTCGCCGAGCGTTCGCGCAGCGTCTCCGTCAGGAGAAGTCGAGGCGCTGCTTTCATGTCTGTATCATTTTTAAAGTGAAATGGTATTACACCATTCTCAACAGTGGTTCCATTCTAAAGTGATCTCCAGATTACCTGTATCATTACCTTTCACTAATACAGGTGTGAGCTTCCCTGATTCAATGCCAATATCTATGCCAAATTTGACACTAGCTTTATCTGGCTTAACTTTATTTAATACTTCGGCAATTTCTGTTACAAGAGCTTCTAGGGGGGTTGTGACTTCGCTAAACGGTCTAACTTGAATATTTGGTTTGCGATCGCCTATTAGTGTAGCTTCAACTTTAATATTAGTACCATCAGCAAGTTCTACTGTAATAATTCTGCTTTGAATTTCCATGTGAGTTTAAATACATATCCATGCTGTAATAACATACAAACTTAACCACCACCCACATTCATCGCTGCTAACATCGCTTTTTGGCTAACATCTTTGTAAACGCCATCTAAATATTTCATGACCACATCACCCGCATTAACACTGACCGCTTCATCTTCAGTTTTAGCTAAGGGAATTGCACCTAAAACATCTAAGACTGTATCACCCATACTAGGCGCAATCACTACTAAAGATGAATCTAAAGGCTCATGATATTCCCAAAAAGCATTAAGATTGACTGCGGGTTGCTGAGGAGTAATTGTGTGTGGAATTTCTGATGTTGCAGGTGTATTTGCTTTTGGTTTAGCGCCGCGTAGTTGGCGTAAGTTATGAATAATTTGTTCTTTAGTCCGACCGCGTAATTGAAACAGCACAAAGGGGTCTTCGCTGAATCTGTCGCCTAATTGATAGTAAATTGCGCCAACGTGTTTACAAGGGTTAGCTTTATCTGGACAAGAGCATTTACTGTGAACATCACCCAAGGTAAAGGGAAATAACGAAAGACCATTAGCCGTAAAAACTTCTTCAATATTTTGGGGCATTTCTCCTGCTAATAATTTGGCGGCGAATAATGCTTTTTTAGACATAGTTTCAATGACATAACCCCACTCTTCATCACTAAAAGAGTTAAGAGAAAGGGAAACAGTATAAGGTTCAACTTCACTACCTTGGACTTTAGCTAATACTTTCGCGCCTTTAAATTCAATGCTGAGAACATTACCTTGCCGCGCATAATTTCGCGCCCGTTCTAACCGCTTTTTAAACCGATAAGAATCAAGTAACTCTAGCCATCTTTGTGACCACCATTCACGACTTGCTTGTAATGTGTAACTAGTCATAATTAATTACGAATTATATAGAAAATGAGAGGATGTTTGAAAAGTTTTGGGCGAATATAATTCGCTACTACATAAACTAATACCAAATTGAAGAATGATTGCGACAAATGAATTGCCCAAAAGCTTACCAGTAAAGCCTGTCTCAATCCAAAATCTGTCTTGAAAAGTTTGCTCAAGTCGGGGAACCCGCCCACGCAACTTTTCGCAAAATCTAAAATCCAAAATGGTATGAGTCCGCCTACGCTGACTAACCAAAAATCAAGATTTTCAAACCCACGGAGGTGAGTTTCGCCTGTATAGCCAAGCCACTGCGTTGGGCGGGTTCCCCGACTCCCTCAGTGGCGCGTGATTTCTAATCGCTGGGGCTGGCTTCAGTCCGAGGGCTATTTGCCGAAAGTTGATGCACATAACCTTTTACATAGCCTACACAAAACCGAAATATATTGGAAATATTCGGTTATTGGTTGTATGGATATTTATCCTGGTAATTAAGGGCGATCGCATCACCAAGACTATGACTATAGATATTCGGAAATTTTACCAAATCACCAATCCCAGTAAGACTTTAAATATCAATAATGGCGTAGATGATCAATACTATATAGATTTTTCCTCTGTGCGGGGCGGCGATATTATCAGCGAACTCAAAGAGAAAATTACTTTTTGGCAGCCTGATGAACCCACCTGCACTTTGTTTACAGGGCATATTGGTTGCGGTAAATCGACGGAACTATTAAGGTTACAAGCAGAATTAGAAAAAGACAATTTCCACGTAGTTTATTTTGAGTCTAGTGAAGATTTAGTCACAACAGACGTAGATATTGCCGATGTCATGTTGGCGATCGCGCGGCGTGTGAGCCAAAGTCTAGATAAAATTACACTGGAAGAACCTAAGAAGTTAAAAGAACTGCTACAAGGTGCGTGGAAAGTTCTAAACGCCGAAGTTACCGCCGCCGAACTTAAGGTTCCTGGGGTGGGTGATGTGGGTTTTAGCCAGGAAAACGAGAAATTTTCTCTCGCCTTTGGTATTGGTAAAATTACAGCGCGAACCAAAAGTGACCCTTCACTGCGGGAAAAACTCAATCAGTTTCTCGCGCCACAGAAGTTAACACTATTACAAGCCATTAACCAAGAATTATTAGCAGATGCGATCGCTAAACTCAAGCAGCAAGGTAAAAAAGGCTTAACAGTCATTGTAGATAATCTTGACCGCATTGATAATCGTGTCAAAGCTTGGGGTCGTCCACAACAAGAGTATCTGTTTGTTGACCAAGGCGAGTTTCTCACCAAGCTTAACTGCCATGTAGTTTACACCATGCCCCTGTCCCTGAAGTTTTCCAATGATTATGGAATGCTTACTCAACGCTTCCCGGAAGACCCGAAAGTTTTGCCGATGGTTCCTGTACAGTCGCCTGATGGCAGTATTCACACTTCAGGAATGGCACTCATGCAACAGATGGTATTAGCTAGAGCCTTTCCTGACATAGCACCAGCCGAACGCCTCAAAAATATTACCGCAATTTTTGATGATGCTACCACTCTAGAACACCTGTGTCGGATGAGTGGTGGTCATGTGCGTGACTTGCTCCGTCTGCTTAATAGCTTAATTCAAAAACAAAGACAATTTCCCCTGCGCCGGGAAACCTTAGAAACAGTCATTCGGGAACGCCGGAATGAAATCATGATGCCAATTTCTCCCCAAGAGTGGCAATTACTCCGCCGTGTTAAAGAAACTAAAAAAGTCAGCGATGATGAAGGTTATCAAAAACTCATTCGTAGTCGATTTGTCTTTGAATATCGAAATGGCGGCGAATCTTGGTTTGAGGTGAATCCCATTTTGGCGGAGACAAAGGAATTGCTTTAGAAAGCCTATGGTGTATGCACAAGTCGAATTACCCCCCTCTACCGTGTACACACAAGTCAAAAATTTGTAGTATGAAAGCCTATCCCGCCTTGAACTAAAGTTCCAGGCTCATAGCAAAAGTCCACAAAGCGTGGACTGGAAGACATTTTTGGTTGAGTCATCTTCAGATGACTTGCGCTATGAGACTCGGAATTCATTCCGAGGCGGGACAGATGCACTACACGAATATTTGTGTGTACACCATAGCCTTTACAAGCGGAGGGTTAGGGTGGGGTAATTCAAGGGCTGGTAGTAATTTCAGGAACTTGTGTGTAAACTGTAGCCTGCCTTGTCCTAGCAATCAATATTCACACTGACTTACTTATGACTGATTCACAGGAAAATGAAGCAAGACTGCAAGAACTAGCTTGGGCAATAGAAACTTCTGTCGGGCAGTTCAAGCTGATATTGGCACGATGTAATTATGCCAAACTGCGCGATCGCCTGATTGCCAGATTACAAGAAATCTGCGAAGTCGAGATTCGGGTTTTGCATTTAAAGCCATCCGAAAGGACACTGCATAAAGCCATTCAAGAAGAATTTGGTGATAATATCCAAGCTTTAATGATTACTGGTTTAGAAACCTTGCGAGATTTACCGCAGATGTTAACCTCTGCAAATCAAGTCAGGGAAGAATTTCGCCGGAGTTTTGCTTTCCCGATAGTCTTGTGGGTGAATGATGAAATTTATCAACAATTTAGCCAATTAGCTCCCGACTTAGAAAGTTGGGCTACTACAAATATATTTACTATTAGTTCTGATGAATTAACAGAGTTTATTCAACAAACTGCAACCGAATTATTTGCTAATAGTTTTAATATTACCTTAGAGCTTTGTACAGAAATTAAATCCGCTTGGCAAGAATTACAAAACACTGCTGAACTTTTTACTTTAAACACTCAAGCTAATTGTCAATTTTTGCGAGGACTAGTTGCTTATATCGAGCAATATTTAGATACAGCTATTACATATTATCAGCAAAGTTTAGCTTTTTGGCAGACAAGTAATAACTTAGAACGCCAAGGGCAGATACTCAGTCAAATCACGATTTGTTATTACGCCAAAGCTAGAAAACTGGATCAACCTAACCCCCCAACCCCCTTCCCTACAAGGGAAGGGGGAGAAGAAGAACTCCCCTCTCCGCGTCGGAGAGGGGCTGGGGGAGAGGTCAAAGCTGATATGATTCCACAAATTCAAAATTATCTTGACCAAAGTATCAACGCCTTTGAATCTGCCCAACGTCCCGATTTAATTGCTAATTCCCTTGAGCAGTTTGGCATTATTCTACGTTACTTAAAAAACTGGCAGCAATTAAAAAACTTAGCGGAACGGGCTTTGCAAATACATCAAGCTGAAAATAACAAAATAAAAATTGCTCAAGATTATAATTACTTAGCCGCAGTTGCCCTAGCACAAGCAAATTGGCAGCCAGCCCAAGAATTAGCTCAAACAGCGTTAGATATTTTAGCGAATTACTCAGATGTAACCACTACTAATTATGCGCTGCGTCAGGAATTATTATTTAATATTGCCCAAGCACAACAACATTTAAAAAAATATCAAATAGCTATTAATAACTTAGCAGCAGCGAGAGCAATTGGTATTACTAACAACGACCCAGAGATTTACTTAAAAATTCTTGATGATTTACGCGAGTTATTTCTTCAGCAAAAACAATATCTGCCAGCCTTTGATACTAAATTAGAAATCCGTTCAATTGAACAACAATTTGGCTTGCGGGCGTTTATTGGTGCAGGTCGGTTAGAAGCTGCAAAACAAGCAGGAACACCGAACATTACGCCATTAAAACTTGAAAATAAAGATAGCATCGCCCCAGAAATTGCCGCCTCTGGTCGCCAATTAGATATAGAACAGTTAATTGAACGCATTGGTCGCCCTGACTATAAATTGATAGTAATTCACGGGCAATCGGGTGTGGGTAAAAGTTCCCTAGTGAATGCGGGACTAGTACCAGCTTTAAAAAATAAGGCGATAGGTTATCGAGATAACTTACCTGTAGTTATGCGCGGTTATTCCAACTGGGTGAGAGAGTTGGTAAGGTTGATGGGTGAAGCTAGGGGAGCGGGGGAGTGGGGGAGCAGGGGTGCAGGGGAGTGAGGGAAAAATTTTAAGCTCGGAGGTTCGTGGTTCAACCTCAGAGGTTCGTGGTTCAACCTCAGAGGTTCATGGTTCAACCTCAGAGGTTCACGGTTCAACCTCGGAGGTTCAAAGTTCAACCTCAGAGGTTCAAAGTTCAACCTCAGAGGTTCAAAGTTCAAGCTCAGAGGTTCAAAGTTCAACCTCAGAGGTTCAAAGTTCAACCTCAGAGGTTCAAAGTTCAAGCTCAGAGGTTCAAAGTTCAACCTCAGAACCTCAAACTTCACCCCAGCACCCCCGCACCCTCGCCCCTCCGCACCCCCACTCCCTACTAAACCAACTCAAAGAGAACGAACAAAACAACCTCCGCACTGTGCTGATATTTGACCAGTTTGAGGAGTTTTTCTTTGACACTGAACCAAAAGAGCGACGGCAATTTTTTGAGTTTTTGGGTGAATGTTTGAATGTTCTGTCAGCGAAGGTGGTTTTGTCATTGCGGGTAGATTACCTCCATTACTTGCTGGAGTGCAATGATTTATCCAGTATGAAGATTATTGCTAATGACATCCTCAGCCGGAATGTGCTGTATAAGTTGGGGAATTTTTCACCGGAGAATACGAAGTCAATTATTGAGCGTTTAACTCAAAATACAAGTTTCCGTTTAGAACCTGCTTTAATTGATCAACTAGTGCAGGACTTAGCCGAGGAATTAGGCGAAGTTCGTCCTATTGAGTTGCAGGTAGTTGGGGCGCAAATGCAAACCGAAAATATTAGAACCCTGGCAGAATATCGCCAGCGTGCAACAAAACAACAACTAGTGCAGCGTTATTTAGATGAAGTGGTGAATGACTGCGGTGCAGAAAACAAGCAAATGGCAGAAGTGCTGCTGTATTTGCTCACCGATGAAAAGGGAACTCGCCCCCTAAAGACTCGCGCGGAACTAGAACGCGATTTGCAGCAATTTATGATCCCCCCAACCCCCCTTAATAAGGGGGGCTTCACTCCCTCAATCCCCTTTTTAAGGGGGTCGCCGCAGGCGGGGGGATCTCCAGAACTTTTATTAACAACCAACCAACTAGACTTAGTATTAGAAATTTTTGTCAATTCTGGCTTAGTCATGTTATTGCCAGAAACACCCGCCGACCGCTACCAATTAGTGCATGATTATTTAGCCGCCTTTATTCGCCAGCAACAGGAACCAAAGTTAAAAGAAATAATGGCGGAACTGGACAGAGAAAGAAAGCAACGCAAACTCAGTGATGCCAAATTCAATAGTTTATTAAAACGCGCCTTATTTGGTTCAGTCACCGCCGGAGTGGTTTTAGCTGGGTTAGCCGTTACAGCTTGGAATGCAGCACAACAAGCGGACAGGCAAAGAAAACGAGCCGAGATTAGTGAAATTAACGCCTTGAATAATTCTTCCGAAGCATTGTTAGTTTCTGCACAACACCCTGATGCTTTAATTGAAGCTTTAAAAGCTGTAAGAAGACTGAAACAAGCACCTTGGGCAGAATCAGATACCCAAACGTGGACTGTGGCAACTTTAAACCAGGGGGTGTATTTACAAGCCGGAGAAAACCCAGCAAATCGAGCTATAGCCGTAGAAGTGAACACCTTAGAAGGTCATAACAGTCGGGTCAATAGCGTCAGCTTCAGCCCCGACGGCAAAACCCTGGCTTCTGGCAGTGATGACAAGACCATCAAACTTTGGGATATCAGCACAGGTAAAATCCTGAAAACCCTGACCGGTCATAGCAATTCGGTCAATAGCGTCAGCTTCAGCCCCGACGGCAAAACCCTGGCTTCTGGCAGTTATGACCAGACCATCAAACTTTGGGATGTCAGCACAGGTAAACCCCTGAAAACCCTGAGTGGTCATAACAGTTATGTCAATAGCATCAGCTTCAGCCCCGACGGCAAAACCCTGGCTTCTGTCAGTTGGGACAAGACCATCAAACTTTGGGATGTCAGCACAGGTAAATTCCTGAAAACCCTGAGTGGTCATAACAGTTCGGTCAATAGCATCAGCTTCAGCCCCGACGGCAAAACCCTGGCTTCTGTCAGTGGTGACGAGACCATCAAACTTTGGGATGTCAGCACAGGTAAACCCCTGAAAACCCTCAGAGGTCATAACAGTTCGGTCAATAGCATCAGCTTCAGCCCCGACGGTAAAACCCTGGCTTCTGGCAGTTATGACAACACCATCAAACTTTGGGATATCAGCACAGGTAAACTCCTGAAAACCCTGAGTGGTCATAACAGTTCGGTCTGGAGCGTCAGCTTCAGCACCGACGGCAAAACCCTGGCTTCGGGCAGTGCTGACAACACCATCAAACTTTGGGATATCAGCACAGGTAAACTCCTGAAAACCCTGAGTGGTCATAACAGTTCGGTCTGGAGCGTCAGCTTCAGCCCCGACGGTAAAACCCTGGCTTCTGGCAGTTGGGACAACACCATCAAACTTTGGGATATCAGCACAGGTAAATTCCTGAAAACCCTGAGTGGTCATAACAGTTCGGTCAATAGCATCAGCTTCAGCCCCGACGGACAAACCCTGGCTTCTGGCAGTGCTGACAACACCATCAAACTTTGGGATTTGAATCTGAGTAGTTTATTAGACAGTGGTTGCACCTTGCTAAATAATTACCTCATTGCTTATCCCGAAACATTAGAAGAAGTTAAAGAATGCCAAACGCCATCTCGGTTAATGTCAGCAACTACCGTGTTAGTTACCCAAGGCGAAAAATTAGCCCAAAATGATGATGTTAACGCTGCCGTTGCCAAATTCCGCAAAGCAAAACAATGGAACAAGCAATTAAACTTTGACCCCCAAGCCAAAGCCACAGAGTTTGCTGTACAAAGCAAGCTGGAAGAAGGTCAATGGCTTGTCAGTTATGGCAAAGTCTCAGAAGCAGTCACAGCTTACACCGATGCCCAAAAATTAGGACCCAAAATCGAAATCTCCTACTATGCTTGGGATATACTATGCCGCCAAGGTAGTATACACAAACAAGCCCAGCTAGTATTATTCGCCTGTGAAAAAGCCGTCACCCTTGCACCGGATGATGGCGAGATTCGTGATAGTCGCGGTTTAGCCAGGGCGTTAACAGGCGACACCCCAGGCGCAATAGCCGACTTTGAAGCCTTCATCGCCTGGACTGATAGTGAATATTACAAAGCCCAACGCCAACACTGGGTGAAGGAGTTAAAAGCTGGTCAAAATCCCTTCACTGATGCGGAATTGAAGAGTTTGTTAAATCAGTAGATGTAGATTCGGCGCAATGACATTATCGGTGTTGCGTAATATCATGTCCGGCTAAATATAGCAGAAGGCAGGAGTCATTCCAATTCTGCACAAAATAATGCCGAACGACTAGAAGTCGCGGCTATAAGAACAAAGCCTGCCTTCGCAGGCTATTTGCGTATATTAGTCCGCGTTCAGCTTTGCTGTTGCCGCAGGCTAGGCGGACTTGGTTTGTGTAGCTCCAGACTTCCAGTTTGAGGGGTATTCTGCACATTTGGAATGCTCCCCTGATCACCTTTGTAGAGACGTTGCAATGCAACGTCTCTACAGCCGAGTTAGCGAATGAGAATCTGACGAATTAAAATGCTCATCACTTCATCAGAGTTGGGGGTGGGTTGTGGCACACTCCAGTCGTTGACGTTGGCGTAGCCAATTATGTGTAAATGTTGAATGGTGCGGGTAACAGCTTGCACGGAGCCAATCAACACATGTTTAATTGGTTCGCGCTGAGGTAGTGGCTGTTGAGTTGGTTGCTGGCTGCTGGGTTGTTCTAGATTTTCACTAGGCAAAAACTGTTCTAATTTGGACTGTGCAGATTCTGGTAATTGTGACATGATAGTTTCAAATTCCTTTTTGGGAGTTTATGAGGGCGATCGCTGGATTCTTGGACGGAACGGCGATCGCCTTTATTTTTGAGAGTTTAGATTAGGGCGATTTCCTTAATCATACTCATATAATAAAGTATAAAATTATACTTGTCAATTACTATTTACAAAGTTTTATAAAAATAGTATTGGCAATTTCAAATTTTCGGGAATTGGTATTAGTTAAAGGCAACAGGGAACAGGCTGGTTTTGGGCAAGGTTTAAATCCTCGTCCAAAACCAGCCTGTTGCCTTAAAAAAACCACGATATAATGCGATTGCTTCGTTGTGCGATCGCTGCGATCGTAATGACAGTAAATATTTTTGTCCGATTACTTACTATTCCGCATCTTCATCAATCAAAGCATTGCGGTCAAGGATGAGTAAATTTCGCAGTTGGTCTGTATCTAACTCAGTTAACCATTCTTCTCCAGCACTCACGACTTGTTCAGCTAACTGCTTTTTACTTTCAATCATGTCGTGAATTTTTTCTTCTAAAGTGCCAGTGCAGACAAATTTATGTACTTGCACATTTCGCGTTTGACCAATGCGAAATACTCGGTCTGTGGCTTGATTTTCAATTGCTGGATTCCACCATCTATCAAAGTGAAATACATGATTGGCACGGGTTAAATTCAAGCCTACACCACCAGCTTTTAAAGAAAGAATCATAATCGGCGGCCCTTGCGGATCATGTTGAAATCGGTCTACCATTTCCTCGCGTTGTTTTTTATTGCTACCGCCATATAAAAAGAAAACTTCTCTACCTAATTGCTGTTCTAAATACGGTTTGAGTAACTTACCCCATTCTGCAAATTGAGTGAAGATTAACGCCCTGTCGCCTTCGGAAATCGCCACATCTAACATTTCTTCTAGACGTTGCAATTTACCAGAATTATGTTCTCCTAATGTGCTTTCTTTTAAATACTGGGATGGATGATTACAAATTTGTTTGAGCTTAGTTAGTAAAGCTAAAATCATACCTCTGCGTTGCAATCCTTCGGCGGATTCTATTTCTACTAAGGATGTATCGACTGCTTGTTGATAAAGTGCGGCTTGTTCTGTAGTTAAACCACAAAATATTGTCATTTCTTGCTTCTCTGGCAAGTCTTGAATAATTTCTTTATCTGTTTTCAACCTTCTTAAAATAAATGGCTGAACTAAGGAACGCAATTGAGTTAAAGAAGCCGCATCACCATACTTTTCAATCGGCATAGCAAACCGCCGTTGAAAGAATTGTTTATTACCCAAATAACCAGGGTTGAGAAAATCTAAAATCGACCATAATTCTTGCAATCTATTTTCTACTGGTGTACCTGTTAGGGCGATGCGAAATGTTGCTTCTATTTGTCTAATTGCTTGGGACTGTTTAGCATCAGGATTTTTGACATTCTGCGCTTCATCTAAGACAATTATCTGCCAAGAAACTGTCTGCAATAGTTTGACATCTCTATGAATTAAGGAATAACTAGTAATAATTAAATTATGCTTATTTACGGCTTCAACAAATGCCTTTCCTTTGGGGCGTTTGTCACCGTGATACTGCATAACTTTCAGGCTGGGGGCAAATTTTCTCACTTCCCGTTCCCAGTTGCCTAACACAGAAGTGGGGCAAACTAATAATATGGGTTTTTCTAATACATCTTGTTCTTTGAGGTGTAAGAGAAAGGCGATAAATTGAATAGTATTGTGACAGATAATATTATTCGCCACAAAGTTATGATGTTTACCTACTTCAAAGTCGTAAACCCAGCCTTGATAATCTACATCTTCGATGTGGCTAATTTGGCAATAAAATACTTCTTTGTCAATTAATGTTTGGAGATGCTGTTTCGTGGAATTGAATTTTTCTAAGTCTAATTTTTGATAAGCAGCTAACGTTTTAGCTGTCCACTTAGAAGGTTTTAATTGCTGATATTGCTGTTGAGTTTCTCCCGTAATAATTTGGTTCATACAAACTACAACTTTCTGCAAACTTTCTCTAGAAAATTGTTGTGAACCATTAATATAGACTGTATTGTGCATTCCTAAGTGTCGCAGAGGTATGCCTGTTATGGCAACTGTTTGGGCGACAACATCAGCAGCAGGAACACCCTCGATATTGGTGTTATTAACTCGCTGACAAATTTCTTTTAGTTTTTGCTGCTTTTGAGTGTAGTTAAACCCAATTTCTTGCAAAAATCTCCGGGCTGAATTGCCGCCAATAACACCAATATAATAAGTACGAAAAATTCGCTTACCATTGGTGGCACATTTTTGTTTTGAGGAAATTCTTAACCAAATACCAAAGCGACGCAGCAGTGCAGAAAGTTGCTGAATTAGTAAACTTGATGCTGTGGAAATCTCAATACTCCGCATACTAGAAACTACAGAGGACTCAGCATCAAAATAGTGGCGTAAAAATAACCGCACACCATCTAAGTCCGCCTGCATAATGAATGAGGGAATCGATTTGGCTGCGGAAAGTTTACCCCAAACGTAACCTTGATTTTCCAGAAAGCGGCGGTAAGCTTGGCTATTAATTCGCAGACAAGGAACTTTACCGGGAAATGTACAAATACTAGGACGGTTGATTTTGAGATTGTAGCGATCGCCTATCCTCTGAAATGTTTGGCGTAAATCTTCTAGTAAGTTTATGTCTTTTTGGGTAATACTGACAGTTCCAATATCAGCTAGTTCATGTCCTTCGGCAATTTGCCAAGCCAAAAACTTGACTAAATCATGGTCTTGTGGTTTACCATGCCACAGCATCTTGCCAGGTACACAAACATAATCACCCGCCTGCAAATTATTTGTCCAACCTTGATTTGTCAGTAATTTATGGCGATGGGTAATAGTGATAGTACTGCCGTCTTGCAGGGTGATTTTTCTTAATTTTTCGCATACTTGTTGCCGATATATTCGCTGAATCGGTGCTTGGACAATTTTGCCAGTTGCTTCATCTAGGGAATTAACTAGTAACTCTTGAGTGGGTTCAGCCCAAAATCCTTCACCATCAAATATTGCTACGCCAGCATGATTTGTCCAAATAGCTTCTGCTGTCTGTAACATTCCATTGACATTGACTAAGGTATCAGGCGCTACGCATTTTCCTAGTCCCATATCGTCGGCGAGACACGCGCCTAAACCCCAACGTTCCAAAAAAGCCAGCCAAGCCGCACCTCGTTCTTGATAAGGACGCAATTTTCCGTGAAAACTAGCGGGTGTGGGTAAGGGTGTAATTTCCTGATTATTTGTCAACGCCCCAATTAATTCTTGTAACGCCCCCGATGCTTCAAAGCTAACAACTGGTAATTTTTCAATCACCTGGGTATCACCTGTACTCAGGCGTAAGGCATCTTCTAAAGAAAGTGCCATTTGTTCTTTACGGGAAGCAAAAAATGTCTGGGCTGTTTTAATATCTTGGGGACGTAATTCCACCCACTCACCGTTAATTTCTACCAAGGGACTATTTAAAGCTACCAGTCTGTCAAACTCTGCTTTAGAAATTGTCTGTCCCCCGATCGCCAATTGCCATTGAAAAGTCAGCAAACTTTGTAAACCCAAGCGTTCTTTCTGCTTTTTGGGGGTTTCGGCGGTAATTTTCAACCCCAAACGATTTGCCCAGCCTTCGCGGTTTGTCAAACTAGGTGGCAAAATTACACCCAAACCGCTATCTTCCAATCTCCAAGCCACAGATTTGATAAATTCATAAGCTTGGATGGGGTTGAGTTGGCAAGATTGGGGATATTCTGTTTCTAAGCTGGGTGTAATTGTTCCATATAATCGAGAAGCTAAACCCAAACCACGCAAAAAAGTTTCTTGGGGTTTTTCAATGGTGCGGTTTTGATAAATTAATTCTTCAACGGGATTTTGCCAAATTGTTGCTGCATCCACTACAAATTCAGGATCATCCGCCGCCTGGAGAAAGTACGCCAGTTTCCATTCTGTTTCTCCCACTTCTGGGGAAGATAGTTGAAAACAAGTGCGAAATAAGGGCTTTCCTGTAAGTTGATGTTGTAACGGCAAAGTCCAAGCTTTCAGCGCCGCTTCTAAGCGTTCTACACCAATTGCATCTGCAACCACGGTATTAGATGCACCCGTTAAAGCTTGTAACCACTGGCGAATTGCTGACGGTAAAGCCGCCATCACTCTGGTTTCGATGATGGGTTGATTACCCACCATTTGCCGCACTTGCACATCTATGATGCTGTTGAGGAAATCTAAAATTAATGCTTGTGGTGATTCGGGTAAATTGACATATATATCCCCACTCCCCACTCCCGACTCCCCATTCCCAAATTCCTGATAAGTCCGACAACCCAAGGGCATTTTCGCGGCGAACTTTTCTAAGCGAGTTCCATCTACCGCACTGTCTAACAAAACTTGCCAGTTAGCGAATATAGTACCGTCCGCTTGGTGTTGAATATTCGGTAAAAATTTAGAACGGGAAATTAAATCTAAACTCCAACGGGCTACCTGTGACCAAAATCTTAAATCTCCAGCTAAAAAAGCAGCTTCACCATTAGTAATGTTGAGAGGAAGAGATTGGAGAAATTGAATTGCTTCGCTGGTATTCAGGCAAAAACCTGCAACTTGCCAAGGTTGGAGATATGGTGCAGCGTCAGAATTTAAATCTTGGCTGGCAGAATGTAAAGGTAATAAGTTGAAGCTGTGATCTTCCTTGGTTTCGCTAATCTGAGTTGGTAAAGCGATAATTTGCGAATGGCTTGGTAAGCTGATTTCTGACGGTTTTGGAGTTTTGCGCGATCGCCCTGAAGTTGGTGCTGGCTGTGGCTGAGTGCTGGCAATTCTCAGATTCCTTCCTGCTAACCACTCACTCAACTCCACGGCTGTCATTGTTAACGGATGTGGTGGAATTTCTAAGGATTGATTTACATCCCAATTTACTTGCGGCGATCGCCAAGTTTCTCCCCAGATAAATAAACAACTGTTTTGATTTTTTCTTACCCAGCTACCGTGTAAAATCGCCATTGTGAATTACTCGAATTATTCTCAGATTAAATTATTGAAAATTAAAATTTTTTATATATTATTTTGATTTTCGCCCTATCAAATTAGCAAATTAATTAACATTCTAAATTATCAAATTATTACTTAGTTTAGAAAAAATCGCCATTTCAATATCTGCTAAAAGTCAAATTGCTATTTATAAATAATTTGAATTAATATTTATTTTGTTGAGGCGATCGCCGCCATATTTCCAAGGTTGGTACTATTGTACAACCAGGGCTACATGCTGGTGTGAGATTGTTTTTCTCTAATTTAAGAATGATTTAAGAAAGATCCCATTCCGTTGCAGAGTTGTAAAAAAATCTACTTTTTATACCTTACCTCCACCAGTAGTTGAGCAATGACAGAGATTGCCATACATGCAATTTCTCAAACTTTTGAGTATGATTAGGCATATTCTACCTGTGGTAATCCACAAAGATAGCCAAGCCGTCGAATTTACTGCCGCTTAATAGGCAAATATGTAATAAATTTGGCAGCAAATCACTTGTTTATCTTTGTATGTAACAGAAGCCAGCCAGAGTGCAGAAATGTTAGGATTGCCACAGAGAGAGAATAGCGTGCATAGAAGGAAAAAAAACTGAATGGCAGAAGTTGAAAAGTCAATATCCTTTGATGGACGGGATATTCGACTGAAGTTAGGCCTACTAGCTCCCCAAGCTGGTGGGTCGGTTTTGATAGAATCAGGGGATACAGCTGTTTTGGTAACAGCTACGCGATCAGAAGCCAGAGAAGGCATTGATTTTCTGCCCCTTACCGTAGACTACGAAGAAAGACTTTATGCAGCAGGTAGAATTCCTGGTGGGATTATGCGCCGGGAAGGTCGTCCACCGGAAAAAGCAATTCTCACCAGCCGTCTCATAGACCGTCCTCTGCGTCCTTTGTTCCCTTCATGGTTGCGGGATGACCTGCAAGTTGTGGCTTTAACATTATCAATGGATGAGTTAGTGCCACCTGATGTTTTAGCAGTTACTGGTGCTTCTATAGCGACCTTAATTGCCCAAATTCCCTTTAACGGGCCAATGGCAGCCGTAAGGGTAGGGTTAGTAGGAGATGATTTTATTATCAATCCTACTTATGCAGAAATTGAAGCCGGAGACCTGGACTTGATCGTAGCTGGTTCGCCAGAAGGCGTAATCATGATTGAGGCAGGAGCCAATCAGTTGCCAGAACGAGATATTATCGAAGCGATTGATTTTGGCTATGAAGCAGTACGCGATTTAATTAAAGCCCAGCAAGATATCATTGCTGATTTGGGTTTGCAAATCATTCACCAAGCACCACCAGAGGTAGACCAAACCCTGGAAAATTATATCCGCGATCGCGCCAACGACGAGATTAAGAAAATTCTGTCTCAATTTACATTTACTAAAACTGAGCGTGATACTGCTTTAGATGCAGTTAAAGATACCATCCAAACTGCGATCGCTGAATTATCAGAAGAAGATCCCGTTCGCGTTGCGGCTACTGCTGACCCCAAAGCAGTGGGTAAGACTTTTAAAGAAATCACCAAATATTTCATGCGCCGTCAAATCGTTGAAGACAACGTGCGCGTTGATGGTCGCAAACTTGATGAAGTCCGTCCGGTTTCTTGTCAAGTTAGTGTCTTACCAAAACGAGTCCACGGTAGCGGTTTATTTAATCGCGGACTGACTCAGGTATTATCCAACTGTACCCTTGGTACTCCCGGAGATGCCCAAAACCTCAACGACGACCTCCAAACCGACCAATCTAAACGTTACCTCCACCATTACAACTTCCCTCCCTTCTCCGTTGGCGAAACCAAACCATTACGCGCCCCTGGTAGAAGGGAAATTGGTCACGGCGCTTTAGCAGAACGCGCAATTTTACCAATTCTGCCACCCAAAGAACAATTTCCTTATGTAATTCGGGTAGTTTCCGAAGTACTTTCTTCCAACGGTTCCACCTCAATGGGTTCGGTTTGCGGTTCTACCCTCGCCTTGATGGATGCTGGTGTCCCAATTATCAAACCCGTTAGCGGTGCAGCAATGGGTCTGATTAAAGAAGGTGATGAAGTCCGCGTTTTGACTGATATTCAGGGCATTGAAGACTTTTTAGGTGATATGGACTTCAAAGTTGCTGGAACAGATGCTGGGATTACAGCCTTACAAATGGATATGAAAATCTCTGGTCTGCCTTTGGAGACCATAGCCCAAGCCATTCACCAAGCCAAAGATGCCCGGTTGCACATTTTAGATAAAATGCTGCAAACCATCGACCAACCACGTACCGAAACATCACCCTACGCACCACGTCTGCTGACTATCAAGATTGACCCAGACATGATTGGTCTAGTCATCGGCCCTGGTGGTAAGACAATTAAAGGCATTACAGAAGAAACTGGTGCCAAAATTGACATTGAGGATGATGGTACAGTGACTATCTCTGCCGTCGATGAAAGCAAAGCCAAGAAAGCGCGGAACATTATCCAAGGAATGACTCGCAAGCTGCATGAAGGGGATGTCTACGCGGGTCGCGTTACGCGAATTATCCCAATTGGTGCTTTCGTGGAGTTTTTACCCGGTAAGGAAGGAATGATCCACATTTCTCAACTGGCTGATTATCGCGTCGGCAAAGTCGAAGATGAAGTTGCAGTTGGTGATGAAGTGATTGTCAAAGTGCGTGAGATTGACGGCAAAGGCCGAATTAATCTCACACGTTTGGGTATTCATCCAGACCAAGCAGCTGCGGCCAGAGAAGCTGCGGCAGTAAATCGATAAATCGATTTGGGATTTTAGAGATGATCTAAAATCCGCGATGCCTTTGTTGTAGGCATCGCCGTAGCTTTTTTAAAATATCAATTAACAATAAGCCGGACGACTGAAGTCGCGTCTAGATGAACGAAGCCTGCCTAGCCTACGGCAAAGCCCCAGCCGAACGCAGGCTAAAAAAATTATAAGTTGTATCTATACAATCAATGTTTAACAGCCTAATTTTGGGAATTATAAAAATAGGTTCTCAGAACTTTTTGCGATTATGCCTTTAACAAGGTAAAAAATACTTTAGGACTTACGCAAGAACCCTCTCAAATCCTCTTAACTTCGTGTCCTACCCTGCGGGAAGCCGCTATCGCGTCTATGCGCCCTTTGCGGTTCGTTTTTTCATGATTTTGCGTAAGTCCTGTACTTAACAAATCTAGATTATTTAAAATATCGCATCCTTGACTCAAGTGCTTAAACCGAAATGCTTAATCAGTAATTTCTGGGAAAAATACCTGAAGACGATTTAAACAATATCAACAAAGGGAATACTGAGTTTAACCGCCTGCCAATTTAGGTAATGGCTAAACTTACTGTCTTTTGAGGAAATGTCACCGTGGTATTGTTTCGCAAGCATATAAGTTTTTTGACGACTTCGATTTTGCTGGGGTTGATGACTTTACCAAACATTGGCCTGGTAATGATGACAAATCCAGCCCAGGCGCAAACCAATAGTGAAAATCCATCAACTCTGACTCCAGATGTTCAGCGATCGCAAGTGACTCCTTCTTACCCAGCTTCTGCACCACCGCCACAAGTTAAACCTTTACCAGACGAGAGAAATCTGGAGGAAAGGTCAATAGAAACAGATTACCGTGTCAGTAACTTGCTGAAAGACTTTAAAGGAAATTTGTGGGTGGGTTATTGGCGGGGATTATCGCGGATTGACCCCAAGACAGGTAAAATATTAGCGCGGGTAAATTTACCGAATGTGGCGATCGGTGCTTTAGCTCAAGACAAAGTGGGGCGTTTATGGGTAGGAACTTATGAAGGACTGAAGCGAGTTGACCCCCGGACAAATGAAATTACAGCGCAGAATTTGTTTTTACCTTCCAAGCGGGTGTTGTCGATGTTAGTTGACAAGCGCGGTTACTTGTGGGTGGGTACTGATAGCGGTTTAGCTTTAATTAGTCCTGACCAAGGCTTAATTATGACGACAGTGAAAAATTTACCTGGAGTCAGCGCCAACACCTTAACTTTAGATGCAGAAGGTCAACTGTGGGTGGGGACTTTAGATGGTTTGGTACGTGTAAATACTACCAACGCTTATATTATGAAGCGGATTGACGGTTTACCCGGTACAACAGTGCAAACTTTAGCTATTAGTCCAGAAGGGTTAATTTGGGCGGGAATGGCTAACAATTTGCTGGTAATTGACCCAAAAACAGATAAAGTATTGCGATCGGTGACTCCATTGCGGGGACGGAATGTCACAGCAATCAAATTTGCCCAAGATGGTAGTGTTTGGGTAGGGACAAACAATGGTTTGTTACGATTAAATCCACACACAGGCGCACTTTTAGATCAAGTTGCAGGACTCCCTTCTAGTCGAGTGCTTGCGCTTGTACCAGATATTAGTAATAAATTATGGATCGGCACTAGTGAAGGTTTAGCTTGGTTAATGCCCAAAATGGGTGGTGCAAAACCCCATCTTGCTTTTACTCGTGCAGTGAAATGAGGGAGTGGTGAGTTGGGAATGGGGAATAGTAATTCCTTGTTTCCTCTCCCTACTCCCTACTCCCTACTCCCTACTCCCTACTCCCTACTCCCTACTCCCTACTCCCTACTCCCTACTCCCTACTCCCTACTCCCTACTCCCTACTCCCTACTCCCTACTCCCCAGTCAAAAATGCCAGTTACTACCCAGCAATTAATTCAATGGAAACAACAGGGACGTGCGATCGCAGCGTTAACTGCTTGGGATTATGCGATCGCCCAACTGATCGACGCGGCTGGTGTAGACTTAATTTTGGTCGGAGACTCGATGGCGGTGGTTTTAGGTTATGAAACCACACTCCCCATTACCCTAGAGGAAATGCTATTTCATGCTAAAGCAGTACGTCGTGGTGTCAAACGCGCTTTAGTGGTGGTTGATTTACCATTCTTGACTTATCAAGAAAGTATTGCTCAAGCTATGCACTCAGCCGGCAGAATATTGAAGGAAACTGGAGCGCAAGCCGTCAAACTAGAAGGTGGCTATCCAGCGATGGTAGAAACCATAGCACGTTTAGTCCAGGCGGGAATCCCGGTGATGGGTCATGTGGGATTGACACCGCAATCAGTTCATCAACTAGGTTTGCGCCAACAAGGAAAGACTGAAGAACAAGCAGAGAGAATTTTAAATGAAGCGATCGCCTTAGAACAAGCGGGTGTCTTCTCCATTGTGTTAGAGCATATTCCCGCAGATTTGGCAAGGCAAATCACCGAAAAACTCAGCATTCCCACAATTGGGATTGGTGCTGGTTCCTACTGCGATGGTCAAGTGTTAGTCACTTCAGATGTTCTTGGTCTTTCCGCCAAGCAACCACCATTTGCTAAAACCTACACCAACCTGCGGGAAACAATTACTCAAGCGGTACAAGATTACACTATTGAAGTGCGGGAGAGAAAATTTCCGTAATTTTTATAGAGTGCTGAGTGCTGAGTGGGGGGAGACAAGGTAGAGAGGGGAGACAAGGTAGAGAGGGGAGACAAGGTAGAGGGGGAAGACAAGGTAGAAAGATTGCTTCCTTGTCCCCCGTGTCTCCCGTGTCCCCCAACTCCCAACTCCCAACTCCCACTTAAGATTAAATAAACCCAATGCGGTGTAATGGCCAAAAGCGAAATACGGCGCGACCGATGATATTTTGTCTAGGGAGAAAGCCCCAATAACGGGAATCGTTACTGTCGTTGCGGTTGTCTCCCATGACAAACAACTCATCTGGTGGAACCTGTACTGGCGGGAATGGCTGATTTGCTGGTTCAGCGATGTAATCTTCTAGCAAAGGTTGATTATTGAGATAAACTTTACCACCAGCCACTTTAATAATTTCCCCTGGTGTAGCAATTACCCGTTTAATAAAAGCTTGGTCTTTGGGGTAGCCGCGTTTCTGTAATTCTTCGGGGGCCTGAAAAACTACGATATCCCCAGTGGCGGGAGGTTGAAAATGGTAAGAAATTTTTTCGACCACCAAGCGATCGCCTTCATATAAAGTTGGCACCATAGAATCAGAAGGGATGTAGCGAGGTTCCGCCACAAAAGTTCTGATTAATACTGCCAATAATAAAGCGATCGCTACTAAAGTTAAATTTTCTCGCCAACCACGCCATGTTTTTGATGAGGTATTAGCTGCTTTTGTATCAGTTTCCTGGGGAATCATAGAATTTTTTAGCCAGTGCAAACAGTGGGATAAATGCCTTCTGCTATATTATTTACCAAATAAACAGGAATACCCATCACAACTACCTCATTTCCTCAAACAAATTCAATGATGGTTAATGATGGGTAGAAAAACTATTGCCACGGTGAAGAAGGTAGTTGGGCAATTGACTGCACAGCACAGCCTTCTAAAAATATGGGGACACGTCCACAATTAGGACATTTCATCACATCATCTTGTTGAGTATCAGGTTTATTTTTTGGTTTAGGTTTAGAATTTTGTGGTGTGAGAAAAATCACATCAATAGATAATGGAGTCGAACAATGACGACATTCACAAATTATTAACTGTCCGGCATCACTCGTTTGATAGACTTTTAGATGTTGTGTGGGATAAAATTTTTCTGGTTTTTCTGAGCTATCTGAGCTGTCGTATCTTTCGGATCTTTCGTATCTTTCGGATCTTTCGTATCGTTCTGATCTTTCTGACCTTTCGTATCGTTCTGATCTTTCGGGTTTTTCTGGTTTTGATTGTTCTTCAAGCTTTTCAGACATCGGTTTGACCATGTTTCCTTACAGAGCATTCAATTGAATTTTGAGGTACTGTTAGTGCAGCATTAACATTTAAGAGACACTGCTGTGACTTCCGATTCAGAATGCAACTAAACACTTTTAGCACGCCATACTAAATACTACAACCCCAGATTCTACTCATCCGCAGAATACAGATGTGGGAGGAAAAAGGTTATGACTGGCGCAAAATTATGGAAAAACGAACCGCAAAGGACGCATAGACACGAAGTGGCTTCCCGAAGGGTAGGACACAAAGTTATAAGAGTTTAAGAGAGTTTTTGCGTCAGTACTCAAGGTTTAAGGGTGAAGGAACGGAACCAACCCAACATTCACGCATACTTTGTTGGGTTACGCTATCGCTACACCCAACCTACTATTCTCTTAACTGTAGAGAATGGGTGTAGGGGTTTAGGGGTGTAAGGGTTGTGAATACCTCACCCTGGTTACTGAGTGCAGCCGAAGTACACCCTCACACCCTTAATTACCTATGCACTAAAGTACTTCGCTACTGGGTGGTAGGTAATAATTGCCGTTGTAGACTGTTCAGGATAAAGCTGTTCACTTTCATCCATATACAGATTAATTCTGCCAGTGTCTAACAACTCCAATTGCTTGTACTGGTCTTGCATATTGGGACAAGCTGGATAGCCAAAACTATAGCGTGAACCGCGATAGCGTTGGGCTAAAATATCCCGAATATTATCAGGTTCCTCAGCAGTAAAACCTAACTCCTGGCGAATTCTAGCGTGTGTCCACTCCGCTAAAGCCTCAGCCATCTGCACTGCTAAACCGTGGAAGTAGAGATAATCGGTGTATTGATTATCTGCAAACAGCTTTTGGGCGTATTCTGTCGCAATGTCACCCACAGTCACCGCCTGCATCGGGAAAACATCAATTATCCCCGACTCCTTGGGCGCAAAGAAATCTGCAATGCACAGCCTTTTGGAAGACTTTTGCCTCGGAAACTCAAAACTAGTTCTTACCTCCGCGCCCTCTGCGCCTCGGCGGTTCGTTTCATAGACATACAGCGTATTCCCCTCAGACTGACAAGGAAAATAACCGTAAATTACGTGAGGATGTAACAAATTCTCCTCAATAATGCACTGCTTCCAAGTTTCTAAAATTGGGTAAACTTTTGCATCTAAGAACGCCTGATATTCTTCCTTTGATTGTTCCTTCGGCTTACGGAATTGCCATTGTCCCGCAATTAAAGCTTGCAAATCCAAATACCAGAATAATTCTTCTAAAGGAATATCCGCAGGCTGTAATAACTTGCTTCCCCAGAATGGCGGCGTGGGACGTTCTATATCTACTGCGATCGCTTCGGAACGTCTTGTATCAATGGGGAGTGGGGAGTGGGGAATGGGGAGTGGGGAGTCTTTGGTGATGACTTGGTTAGTAATTTCTGGTTCATCACTGACTTCATCCAAAAATCCTTGCAAGTCATCCCAATTACCAGCAGCTTTGGCTGGCATTAATTTATCCATGAAATGCAAGTCAGAGAAAGCATCTTTGCCATAAACCACTTTACCTTTGTAAGTGTTTTGGCAATCATTATTGACAAACTTGGGAGTTAACGCCGCACCGCCTAAAATTACTGGGACAGTAATTCCCTTTTCGTTGAATACTTCCAAGTTTTCTTTCATGAAGGCAGTGGATTTCACCAGCAAGCCACTCATAGCAATACAATCGGCTTTATGTTGATTGTACGCCTCGATAATGTTTTCTACTGGCTGCTTAATTCCCAGGTTAATTACCTTGTAGCCGTTGTTAGAAAGAATGATATCTACTAGGTTTTTCCCAATGTCGTGGACATCACCTTTAACTGTGGCAATAATCACCTTGCCTTTAGCATTATTACCCGCCTCGGATTTTTCCATGAAGGGTTCTAGGTAAGCTACTGCCGCTTTCATGGTTTCGGCTGACTGCAAGACGAAGGGTAACTGCATTTGTCCTGAACCGAACAACTCACCGACTACTTTCATCCCATCTAGCAAGAAAGTATTGATAATCTCCAGTGGTTTGTAAGTTTCTAAGGCTTTGGTGAGGTGCTTTTCTAAACCAATGCGTTCGCCGTCAATGATATGGCGTTTGAGAATTTCTTCAATGGGGAGGTTTTCATCAACGCCTTTTTCCCGTTTCGCACTGACTCCAGCAAATAAGGTTGTGAGTTCGGCTAAGGGGTCATAAACGCAGACATCACCCTCAAATTTCCGTTCGTCGTAAATCAACTGGCGACAAACTTCTTGATGACGGGGTTCAATCTTCGCTAGTGGTAAGATTTTGTTGGCGCTAACAATTGCCGCATCCATTCCCGCCGCCATTGCTTCGTGCAGAAACATGGAGTTAAGGACGATACGCGCGGCGGCGGAAAGTCCAAAGGAAATATTCGACACACCCAAGATGACATGACATCCTGGTAATTCTTGGCGAATGCGGCGAATAGATGCAATGGTGGCTTTGCCGTTTTCTCTATCTTCTTCAATCCCCGTAGAAATTGGTAGAGCCAAGGTATCAAAGAATATTTCTGTAGCAGGGATGCCATATTCTACAGCTTGGCGGTAGGCACGTTGAGCAATTTGGAATTTTTTCTCCGCCGTCCGCGCCATACCTTCTTCATCAATCGTACCAATGACTACACCCGCACCGTACTTTTTCGCTAATTCCAGCACTTTCAAAAAGCGCGGTTCGCCGTCTTCGTAGTTGGTGGAGTTTAACAAACATTTACCACCCGCTACCTTTAACCCCGCCTCCATTTTTTCCCATTCGGTGGAGTCGAGCATTAAGGGTAAGGTAACATTATTCACGATGCGCGAAACGAGTTCGTGCATATCTCTCACGCCATCACGCCCCACATAATCGACGTTGACATCTAGGATGTGTGCGCCTTCTTTGACTTGCGCCCGCGCCATTGACACCAGTCCGTCCCAGTCTTCGGCGTTGAGTAAGTCGCGGCATTTTTTAGAACCACTGGCGTTGAGACGTTCACCGACAATTAAGAAAGAATTGTCTTGGGTGTAAGGTTGAGTTGTATATATTGATGCCGCCGCAGGTTCGAGGCTGGGCTGTCGAACTTTTGGCTTTAATTCTTTGGCGATTTCTGCTAGTTGTTGAATGTGTTCTGGACGTGTCCCACAGCAACCCCCGATCACTTGGACACCCAAATCTTCAACAAAGTGCATTAATGCCATCCGTAATTCTAGCGGTGTCAAGCGGTAGTGTGCTTGACCGCCAACGTTCTCCGGTAAACCCGCGTTAGGAATACAAGAAACCACAAACGGCGAATGTTCTGCCAAATACTTGATGTGTGGTTTCATCAAATCTGGGCCTGTGGCGCAGTTTAAACCGAGAATATCGATTTTATATGGTTCCAAAATGGTCAGGACAGCATTGATTTCTGTACCTACCAACATTGTTCCCATGCTTTCCATTGTCACCGATACCATCAACGGGATGCGATCGCCTTTCTTGGCAAAGGCTTCTTCTATCCCATTCAGTGCAGCTTTGATTTGCAGCACATCTTGGCAAGTTTCAACCAACAATAAATCAACACCGCCATCCATGAGGGCTTCGGCTTGTTCCGCAAAAGAAGCCTTCATGGTGTCAAAGTCAATATGTCCCAAGGTGGGGAGTTTGGTGGTGGGGCCGATGGAACCTGCAACAAAGCGGGGTTTTTCGGGTGTGGAAAATTCCGTCGCCACACGCTTGGCGAGTTCGGCGGCGGTTTTGCTGAGGTAGTAAGCTTGGTCTGCTAAGTCATACTCTGCCAGTACAATCGAGGTACTGCCAAAACTATCAGTTTCAATGACATCCGCACCAGCAGCGAGAAAGTCACGATGCACTTTAGCGACAGCTTCGGGTTTTGAATGAACTAAATATTCGTTACAACCTTCATATTGTGCGCCGCCGAAATCTTCAGCAGTCAGGTTTTGGGTTTGCAAGTTAGTCCCCATCGCCCCGTCAAAAACAATCACCGGGCTATCAGGACTACGCAGGCGTTCAAGGAAAGGATGAGTCATATTTTCCCAGAATAAATGAGGAAATGTAGTGAGTATTGTAATACTCGACTTAATTTATTATTTTCCATAATTGGCTGTGTTGTGACATGATGTCAGAGAAAAAGTTTGATATATACTAAAGCTGCGAATGTATCTGTATTGTGACTGTATATAATTAACTAGTTTTTATAAAGCTTTTTATATGGAAAGAAGAAAAATTTTGATTGCCACTAAAACATACCCTTCAATCAGCACAAAATATCAAGAAACCGTCTGTACGGCAGGAGTATTATTAGACGATGATGAAAAACCTCTGCAATGGATTCGCATTTATCCTATTCGTTTTCGTCAATTAGATTTTGATAAACGTTATCCAAGATGGTCTATTATCAGTGCTAAAATAGAAAGGAATGATAAAGATTATCGAGAGGAAAGTTTTCGTATAGATGATTCTTCCATAGAAATAATACGAAAAATTGATACTCGTAAAAATTGGGAAGCTCGAAAAGCGTTTGTTTTACCACTGCAATTTAAATCTATTAGACAAATTAAAGAGCAAGGAAAATCTCTTGGTATTATTAAACCCCAAACTATAAAAAAATACTTTTGTAAGGAGACAGAAAGAGAATGGAACCTAAAACAGCAATCAATATTGTATCAACTAGACTTGTTTGAACCTTCAGTACATTTAGAGAAGATTCCTTATAACTTTGGGTACGAATTTATTTCTCAAGATGGCGATAAACATCGTTTGACCATAAGTGATTGGGAAATTATGGAGCTTTATAGGAAATGTAGAGATCAATCAAGAGCAACAAGTGTGGAAAATAAAGAAAAGGAGGCGTTAGAAAAAGTCCGTCAAAAACTAGAAGATGATTTCTTAAAGAAAAAAGATTTATATTTTATTGTCGGCAACTTGAAAAACCATAAAAATAGCTTTATGATTATTGGGATATTTTATCCTCTATTAATAGAGAATTTAAATATTCAAACTGAATTATTTTAACAATAAAAAATGATGATTAAAGACTTGAACCGGATAAAATGTATATTGACATTTGGGTATGGTAATCGCAAAGATTATGCTGAATTCTTGGAATATTTAAGAAATTTTAATGTGGAATGTGTTGTTGATGTGAGAATGGTTCCTCGTGCTTGGAGTCGAAAATGGTACGGCGAGCAAATTAAAATATTATGTGAATCAAATAACATTGAATATATTTCTAAAACTGCTTTGGGTAATACTTCTGGTAAGGAAAATTGGATTCCTCTGAATCAGGAAGAAGCTGACCAAGCTTTACATGAGATTGCACAACTGGCTCAAAAAGGTAATATTTTACTTTTATGTGCTGAAATGAACCCAAATCGCTGTCACCGAAAAGAAGTCGCTCATTGCTTGGAAAGCTTGGTATCATTACCTGTGAAGCATTTGGGGTAGGATTTAGGGACGTTTAGGGACGAAAGAGACAAGGATGACAAGGGAAAGAAATGTTTGCAAGTCATTTAGGATTGTGATATTGTCTGCGATCGCTCATAATCTCAACTTACATACCAACGCGGAAATCCCATTTTAGAAGTCGGGGATCTGATGAATCATGAAGGATGTATGACAAGACTTGATTCCCAGTTGTTAGAAAAACCCAATAAACGTTATGTTGGTGAGGTTGCGAGATTAAAATAGCTGTAGCAAGCAATCAACAACACTTGTATCAGTTTTCACGCCTTGTTTAAGGATTACAGATAATGCGACCGATCAAAAGACCCATCAAACCAGCGACTTACATATCTTTTCTCTACATCTACCAAACTACTTGGGGAACGGCTGGTGATATCTGTTTAATCCGGGAATCCGTAGCAAATGAAGGTACAACCAAGTTTATCGGTCATAAAGTCCGGCTAGTAGTACCGAAATGGTTAGAACGCGATCGCGTGGCGCATTTTCCAGTAGTTAAGGTTGCTGGTAATGTCGGTGAAGGACACCCCAAAGAACATCCCTATGAATGGGAGGTGTATGAAGGTGTGGATCGAGAAATTGCGATCGCCGCTTTAAAACCTTGGGGCTTTAAGTTAATTGACCAACCAGAGTAACTCTTATTGCCACTAAAAAGTAATATGTTTAATATTACATAAAAATGATTATCATTCTATTATGGCTAAACCAACGATCACCGTCATTGTTGGCACATCTGGCGCTGGAAAAACTACCTGGATTTGCCAACAGTTAAGAGATATGAGTGCTGTTGACCAAGTAATTTATTTCAGCCCTGGTACTGGGACTGTTCCCATCGACCAAACCCTCATAGCAACTGAGTTTCCGGGGATAAAAGTTTTTGGAGAAGGTCAGGAAACTGAATTTCTCAGCCAAATACCCCAAGCTGAAGCAGTGTATTTAGAATTAGGTTTTTATTTTGAGTTAGGAGCGATCGCCCAAATTTTAGGTAATCAAAATTACCATGCTGTCGCGGTCTTACCACCCAATCTGAGCAACTCTGAATATCACACTTGGGCAACCGAAATTATACCAGGCGCACCAGCCCCAACAAATCAGGCTGGAAGTTTATGGCGGATAGCCAGCAACGGTCAAGTCGTGGATGAAACCAGTTTAGAAGAATTTTGGTACGAAATTACCCACGGTGCTTACGGTGTAGTCAGCCGCGCCAAAGGTATTTTTGATGTTAACGATGGTCGTTCCATTTACTGTGATTTTGTGGCTGGTGTTCCCCAAACAGATTTTCTGGAATTAGACCTACCACGCTGCTTGGATGGTAGACCGCAGCGTTTCAGTGGTTTGGAAGTGGTAGGACAAAACTTAGATGAAGCAAATTTAAAACAAACCTTACTAGATTGCTGTTTATCTGATGGGTTGATTTCCCAATACCAACAACAAGTACAGCAAATTTTATTGCAAGGGGAATTAGTATGAAAATCGCCGTTATGTCATGTATTCATGGCAATTACACCGCCTTAGACGCGGTATTACTAGATATCGACCAGCAAAAAGCTGAGAAAATCTTTTGTGTTGGTGATTTAGTTGGCTATGGGCCGCATCCCAACGCAGTAAT
Organism: Aulosira sp. FACHB-615; assembly: GCF_014698045.1. Classification (GTDB taxonomy): domain Bacteria; phylum Cyanobacteriota; class Cyanobacteriia; order Cyanobacteriales; family Nostocaceae; genus Nostoc_B. Next base: position 72,547 of record NZ_JACJSE010000023.1, on the reverse strand, counting down.
TAGCCAAATTCGCTCTTTGGATATTCCCACCTGTGTCGGTTGTTGGGATGAAGATATTATCGAAGGATTGAACTCTTGTGAGTGTAGCTATCCTTCATTATTGGCAGAAAAAAGAGGTATCAAGGCTCATGAATGGACTAACAAAGAAATTCATCCAGAGAACCGCGAATTTTTAGCCCAATTACCCCACAGTCTCAAACAAGAAAATTTAGCCTTTGTTCATGGTAGCCCTTACAGCAACCATGAGTATTTGTTACCAGAAATCGATGCTTTTACAGCACTAGAACGTGTACTTGCTACAGAAGCAGATGTGCTGTTTTGTGGTCATACCCATGTACCTTATGCTCGAACTTTAGATGCAGGTCAGTTACAAATCAAGGTTGCTCAAGGAGAAACAGCACAAGAAATTAACTTTAACTCGCCTCTGAAACGAATTGTTAATGTTGGTTCCGTAGGTGAACCGCGACATGGTAGACCAAACGCCACCTATGTAATTTACGACACAGATACTCAAGATATTCAACTGCGAGAAGTACCTTACGATTATCAAAAAACCTGTGCAGCCATTATCGAGAAAGGTTTACCAGCCATTTTTGCTTGGCGTTTAGCAAATGGGTTGGAGTATGCAGAACGAGCCGATGACCCAACTCATGTATGTACAAGGTAATTTCTATCTTTTATGAGTTGAAAGTGCTGAGTCACTTCGACTACGCTCAGTGACCATAAGGAATTGTTAACAGACTTGTGCTATGGCAATCCTAAATGATTCACAAACATCTCTCTACCTTGTCTACCTTGTCTCCTTTGTTTATGTTTCAAATAAGACTGCTATAGGACTATTCTTTCTTTTTGACCTTTTACTTTTGCCTTGTTGTACTAGCTTTGTGAAATCAGTTTCATCGGGGCTTCCTTCCCATTCCTCTGTATTATTAAAAAATCAACGATTATGAATAAATGGGCGATTTTGAGTGGCATTACCGGGAATCTTGCCGCCTATGAGGCTGTAATGGCAGATATTAAACGTTACGGTCATCAGATAGAAGCTTTGTATATTTTAGGTGATTTGGTAGGGCCAAGACCTGAAACAGAAAAGTTAATTGAACGAGTCATGAACCCAAGACGGGGAGAATTAGAACCCTTAATTTGTAAGGGATGGTGGGAAGAACAATGTTTGATTTTGCATGGTTTGGGGGCGAGTGGGGATGCTCCAGAATTAATTGCCAAATATGGGGGTGATACCGTAAAACTACTGTGGGATAGTGTTTCTCGCAAGACTGTACAATGGTTGCGATCGCTCGACTTTGGTTTTTTTGAATTAGATTGTTTGTTAATCCACGGTTCAACAGTCAGTGTGGCTGAAGAATTAACTCCCGAAACACCGCCAATTCAAATGTTTGATAGACTGTCGCGGATGCAAGCAAATAATTTGTTTTGCGGTCGTTCTGGTTTAACCTTTCAATATCAATTGCAAACCGGTTCAATTACCACAGGTCTTACAACACTTGATTCCCAACATTCTCAGCAAATTATTACCGTCTCCCCTCGTCAAGTCATCGGTGTTGGTAACGTAGGATGCACACAGGGACAAGCAACTTACACTCTTTATCACCCTAGTAGCAATCAAGTGGAATTTAAAACTGTATATTACGGGAGTAATAAAGGATTTAACAGTCAATCTGCGGGTAAAAAGGCGAAATCTAGCATCTATTAATGAGTAATGGTCAAGCAAGATTCTTTTTTTAGTTTGCGGCTGTTCAGATCCCCGACTTTTTGAAAAAGTCGGGGATCTACGACACATCATAATTTGTGTGGTGGACTAATAGTTGAGCTTGATTAATAAGGTTAAAATACTCGCTACAGCGTATTTTAGGTACATAAGGTACAAGGGTAAAACCCAAAACTATGTGGAGACGTTACATATAACGTCTCTACTTTGTTAAAGAAGGTTGTCAACAGCTTCTTTAAACTGTTCGTAAGGTGAAACTCCAATAATTTTTTCGACTAAATCACCATCTTTAAAGATTAAAATGGCGGGAATACTGCGAAGAGCATATTGTTTAAATAGTGGTTTGTTTTTATCTACGTCTACTTTAACGACTTTAGCGCGTCCGTTGTATTCTGTTGCAAGTTGTTCCATTAAGGGACTGACAAGGCGACAGGGGCCGCACCAAGTAGCAGTAAAATCAACAACTAGAATTTTCTCTTGAGTTAAAAGGGTATAAAATTCACTTTCTTGAATATCGGCAACTGTACCAGCTTCGGTAGACATTTTTAAATCCCTCAATATTAAATTCAATAACTAAGTAACTATACAGAGTATATAGGTAGGAGCGATCGCAAAACGGCTTTAATCTGAGTTTTGAGCGATCGCAGCAATGAAAAAGCCAATACAGTTAGATTAAGCTGATGAGAGTTGATTTCTCAATTTCTGCTCTGCATATCAGAAAATGAGCAAGATTTGGGGGAGAATCCCCCAAGCCCCCGATTGGGGGACGGTTGCGTCCCCCAAACCCCCTCCAAAATCATTTTTTAGTTTTGATTTGAAAGCTTGAATACCAGGAATAGTAGGACTTTTCTTCCTGCTTCCTGCCTCAACCGCGTAGCGGTAAGTCAAAAGGCAAAAGTAAAAAGGCAAAAATGAAGAATACTTTTGACTTTTGGTTTTTTACTTTTGACTTCTCCGGCTTTGCCGGAGTGCCTTCTGCCTTCTATCCAATAGCTGAGATAGTTAAACCTGTAACAGCTATAGCACCAGCGATCGCACTTGCAACCAGAGAGGTGAGTGCTGTTCCAAATAACCACCAAGCGGCGTTAGCAACGGTTTTTTTGGTTTCTTCGGCTTGTTTTTTGGCTTGGTGTTGGATGCTGTGTAAACGTTCTTTGGTGATTTGCTGAATGCGTTCGGCGCGTTGCAGGACACTATTGCGGGCGGATTCGATTTGGTTGATAATGCGGTTAGCGTCTTCCTGAGAAATGTCTTCCCGCGAACTGAGGACAGCAACTAAGGTATCACGGTCAAATTCACTCAGGCGATCGCGCAAGGCTTCAAATCCGGCTTGGGGGTCATCAAACAATTTGGCAAAATCATGTTTAATCCCTTCATAATTTAGCTCAGGACGATCCAAGGAATTGAGATAGCTACGGATTCTGTTTCTGACTCGTTCGGTTGCTGATTGTACAGCTTGTTGAATCTGCCGATATTGATTTACAACTGCATCCCGCGCCGATAATGTTTGATCAGCAATGCGGTTAACATCTTCTTCAGAAATATCCTCACGTTGGGATAGTAATGCCACAATTGTGGAACGGTCAACTTGAGACAAGCGATCGCTTAAACTACCAACTCCAGCGCGGGGGTCTCGCAACAGCAGTTGTAAATCACGTTTAATGCTGTCTGGGTTGAGTTCTTCTTTATTGGTGTGACGTAGGTAATCTTCGAGATTTTTTTCAAAATCTACAACTTGCTGAACAGTACGGTTTGCCAAGCGGCGCGGCGCTTTAATAATGTTAGTAATCGCCTCTTGTGTTTGGTCAATTAGTTTTTCTACTTGTTCTTCGCTTAAGTCTCCCCGTTGGCTGACGAGTTTAACTAAAGTTTCGCGGTCAACTTGCGACAAGCGATCGCGGATTGCAGAAATTCCTTCTCGCGGATCAACCAGTAATTTTTCTAAATCTCGGCGGATACCTTCGGGGTCAAGTTCTTCTAAGTTAGTATTGCGGAGATATTCAGCAATTTGAGTTGTGGTTTGTTCGTACTGTTCTTTAGCTTTATCTGCTACAACTTGCGGGGTTTGCAAGATGTTATCCCTGGCTGATTCTAGCTGATCAATAATTTGGTTAACTTCATCCTCATTCAAGTCTTGACGCTGAGAAAGCAGACTGACTAAAGTATCACGATCAAACTGCGATAAACGCTGACGCAACAAGTTAAATCCGGCTTGGGGGTCTTGCAGTAAAGTGCTGAAATCGCGGCGAATACCTTCAGGATTTAATTCTTCCTTATTAGTATTGCGTAAATAATCTTCGACTCTTTGGCGTAAGTTTTCAGTTTGGGTTGTCGCTTGTTCCTGTAATTGATTTAAAACAGAATCCCGGACACTCTCTAAGTTATTTAGCAAATTATTAGCTTCTTCATCACTGAAATCTTGACGCTGCTGTAAAACTTGCAGCAAGACATCACGAGCCAATCCTTGGAAGCGTTCATTTAAATCATCAAAATCAGCGTTTAATTCTGTGATTAAGTTAGCAAAATCTCGCTCAACAGCTTCAGGATTCAATTCTTCTTTACTTGTAGAACGCAGATAATTTTCGATGCGGTTCCGCAAATCTTGACTCTTATCTTTAACTTCCGCCTGTTGCAAAGTTGTTAACACTTCTTGGCGAATTTCTTCCATTTGTTGAGCAATTTCTTTGACTCGAACTTCGCTAATATCACTCCGACGGATCAGTAAATTCGCAAACTCTTCTTGGTTGAAATCTTCTAATTCTCGCCGCATAGTTGCTGCATCTGCTTGCGGGTCATAAATCACATCCCGAAATTCATCTTTAATAGTGATGCGGTTAAAGTGCCAAGGTAAAGAGTTTTTAACGTAATCTTCTACATCTTGACGGTAATGAGAATTGGATAAATTACCTCGTCTTTGCGTAGTTTTTGCAATAGTTTCTTGCAGTTGATGAGATATGTTTTCGATATCCAAATCTTGAACTTTATCTTTCAGTTTTTGTAACTGATTGGTGATTTTATTCACATCTATATCAGGGGCATTTAGTCGTTCTAAGACTACTGGTAAAGCAGCAGTTAAACCAGTTTGAATGGCTTTGCTGATACCGCCATTATTGCCATTACCGTTACCACCAACAGTCACTAATTCTTGCAAGCGATCGCCTAATTCATCTGATTGCAATTCTTCGGGGGTTGCCGATGTAATTAAGTTAATGACTTGCTGTGCTGGGTTGCGTCGTGCCGAAGTTTGATTCCAAGCCGCTTCTAATTGGTCAGCAATTTTATTCACATCAGCTTTCGAGAAATTTGTGCGATCGCTAATTAAATCAACAAAAGTTTGGCGATTGAAATTTTGTGTCAAATTTTCCGGTAGAGATTGCCAATCGATATCACCAAAAATCTGATCAAATTGTTTGCGGATATCTTTGAAATCTAGTTGCGGTTTTTGCAAAGTACTTAAAGAACTTTGCAGCGTATTTTGAATACTATCAACATCAAACCCAGAAGTTAACTCTCTGCGAACGGCGGCTGTAATATCTTCCGCAGTCGAAACCATCTGTTGTTTAGCAAAATTTGCACCAATCGCACTAGTCGCAGTTCCCATTAATGCTTTGATACCACTATTAGCAGTATTCGCCACTGCACCAATTAAAGAACCGACTGTGGAAGAACCAAACCAAACAATTATTGAAAAATACGCTGACCAAATAACTACACCAATAATTGCGCCTAAAAATGCACTATCTATTAAGCTAAGTTTGACAGCCAAAAAGCAAGCAATAAATAATGCAGTAGTGGCGCTAATTAATGCCCAAAAACCAACTTTATTTTCTACTTTGCGAATTGTAGTACCTAAGCTTTCGTCATCATCACTAGAAGATGAATCATCATCGGTGGCAGAAATTATTGCTGCTAATGCAAAGTTGGTTAATAACAGTTGAAAAGCAAATGCCATTAAGACACCAGCCACCAACGAAACTAAAAATTTCGGCCCAGAAAAAACCACTGATGCTTGTTCGGGAGTTAGTATTTCTTGCACCTCGGTTATGGCTGCTAATCCATTATTCAGCCAATCCCATCCTAAAAAATTTTCGACAATTTGAAGCATAGTATTTTCTCATTCATGCTCAATAAATGCCAGTTACTTTGTAAATAACCGGCTACTTCCTACGCTAAGTACCAAATTCTTTAGCTGACACTTTCTTAGGGGGTAAAGTCTGTTTCCGAAAGTCGTAGTTTTATAGTTGGAGGCAGTGATTTGGCTCCTTTCGACTGCGCTTAAAGCACGTCGCTCACCAATCGAAGTAAAACATGATTATCTTCTATAGGACTCATATTTGATTTGGGAAAAAAATCAGTACATACAGATCAGGCTTCTTTCCTACTCCCGACTCCCCATTCCCTACCTGCACAAATAAATTCAGAAGTCAAACCGGATTCCTATATCTGCGGTCAATTAATCTTAAATGCCGTTGCATAAATGCGGGATGAATCAACTAAATACAGGAATTGTTCAGTCGGCGAAAATCAAAAGATTTATAAAGAAAATCGTCCATAATACTGTATTCCCGACAACATAATTAATAGATTTCAGCCAATTTTTCTCCAAAAGCTTTAGGAGGGCCTGATGGTTACAACGACAGAACCGAAACAGCAGGTCAAAATCGGCCCAACCAAACTACTGATTAATAATGAGTGGGTAGATAGTGTCAGTGGTCGCCGATTTGCCACAATCAATCCAACTACAGGCGATGTGATCTGCGAAGTCGCAGAAGCAGATGCAGCCGATGTCGATAAAGCCGTGCAAGCAGCACGTCACGCCTTTAAAGGTGGGGAATGGCGCAATATGTCTGCAACCCGTCGGGGTGAGTTGCTTTATCGGTTAGCTGATTTAATTGAACAGAATATTGACGAGTTAGCGCGACTAGAAACCCTAGATAACGGCAAACCACTACAAGATTCTTTAGGAGACTTGGGTTTAGTTATTGCCTGTTATCGCTATTACGCAGGTTGGGCTGATAAAGTCCAAGGTAAAACTATCCCGATTAACGGCCCTTACTTTTGCTACACCCGTCATGAGCCTGTGGGGGTAGTTGGGCAAATTATCCCGTGGAATTTCCCCTTGTTAATGCAGGCGTGGAAATTAGCCCCAGCTTTGGCAACAGGTAATACTGTGGTGATGAAAACGGCGGAACAAACACCGTTATCAGCATTACGGGTGGGAGAATTAATTATTGAGGCTGGTTTTCCCCCTGGGGTAGTGAATCTGTTATCAGGATACGGCCCAACGGCTGGGGCAGCGATCGCATATCATCGAGACATCGACAAAGTTGCTTTCACAGGTTCCACAGAAGTGGGACACCTGATTATGGAAGCGGCGGCGAAAAGTAACTTAAAGCGTGTCACTTTAGAACTCGGTGGAAAAAGCCCAAATATTGTGTTTGCGGATGCAGACATGGATGCCGCGATCGCAGGTTCCCACGAAGCTTTATTCTTTAACCAAGGTCAATGCTGTTGTGCTGGTTCGCGGCTATTTGTCGAAGAAAAATGCTATGACGAATTTGTGGCGAGAACTGTGGAAAAAGCTAGACAGCGAATTGTCGGCGATCCCTTTGATGCTGCTACAGAACAAGGGCCGCAGGTAGACCAAGAGCAATTTAACAAAGTCATGAGTTACATCGAATCTGGGATGCGAGAAGGCGCTCAGATGCTTTGTGGTGGACAACAAGTTGGTGACAAAGGTTACTTTATCGCCCCTACAGTTTTTGCTGATGTGCGTGATGACATGAAAATTGCCCAAGAAGAAATCTTTGGCCCTGTACTGAGCATTATTAAATTCAAAGATATTCACGAAGTCATTGAACGGGCAAATAACACCATGTACGGACTCGCCGCCGCCGTCTGGACACAGGATGTTACCAAAGTTCATGCGATCGCTAACAATCTCCGTGCAGGTACAGTCTGGGTCAATTGCTACGACGTATTTGATGCTGCTGCACCCTTTGGTGGTTTCAAGCAATCTGGTATTGGTCGGGAACTAGGTGAATATGGCTTACAGCAATACACCGAAGTTAAGACTGTTACCATCAAACTGTAAACTGGTATGTATCAAGGCTCTTTGGCAAGTTGGGCTTTTGCCTGTTGCCAGAGCGTTTCTAACTCATCCAAACTGTAATCAGAAAGGGGGCGGTCAACCACTGCCTCCATTTTTTGTAACCTCTGGACAAATCGCTGATTTGTTCCTTGCAAAGCGGCGCTAGGGTCAAGATTATACCAACGGGCAAGTTGCAGTACAGCAAATAATAAATCCCCTAATTCAGATTCTTGACGTTCTGGTGTTTCCTCCGCCACAGCTTGCTGAAACTCTGCCAATTCTTCGTGAAACTTTGCCCACACGCCATCAATGTTTTCCCATTCAAAGCCTACCGCCGCCGCTTTTTGGGAAATTTTCATTGCTGCCATCAACGGGGGAAGAGTGCGCCCATAACGGCTGAGTTTAGCACTGAGTTGGTGCTTTTCTGGGGTTGCTTCACCTTTTTCTGCCGCCTTGATTTGTTCCCAGTTTTGCCGCACTTCATCCACATTCTGCACCGACACATCACCAAAAACATGGGGATGGCGACGGATGAGTTTTTGGGAAATGCCTTGGGCGACTTCTTTGAGGGAAAATTGCTGATCTTCGCTGGCGATTTGGGCTTGTAAAACAACTTGTAAAAGTAAATCGCCTAATTCCTCAGTAATGGCAACTTGATCATTACTTTTAATTGCGTCCACCACTTCGTAAGCTTCTTCAATCACGTAAGGTATCAGAGTTTGTGGAGTTTGTGCCAAATCCCAAGGACAACCACCATCAGGCGATCGCAATTTTGCCACCACATCAATTAATTCTTGTAACGCTGCCAATGTTTCAGCCTGATTTTGATTTAATTCCATAACTAATCTGTCGCCTAGTTTAATACTTCTTTAAATCTCTAACATCAGGTGTAGATTTACTCCAATGAAGTGATTGTACAATTGTGTGAATTTGCCAATCTGGATTGGTTTTTGGGTAATCGATGCGATAGTGTCCGCCCCGGCTTTCTGTTCTGAAAGCAGCACTTCTGAGAGTTAAATTAGCTACATCCAGTAGATTGCGAGTTTCTGCCCAAAGTCTTAATTGGCGTTCTATACCCAGAGTTTGGAACTTCACAGTTTCGTTGGCACGCAAAGACAGCAAGAATTGACTCAAAGGTAAATTAACAAAATCTTGCTGCCAAGCTGCTATTGTTGCGATCGCCTCGTCTAATCTTGCTTGTTCTCGACAAATCCCCGCACTTTGCCAGACTAAACGGGGTAATTTCTCCCGTAATGCTGCTATTTGTGCTTGCTGGGCTTGCCAAGCATTTTCATCTAAATTAAATTCCCGCACAGATAAATCTGACAACTCTGGTTGTAATTCCACATCTGTCAATTGAATATTGGCCATCTGTGCGCCAAACACAATACATTCTAGTAGAGAGTTACTCGCTAAACGATTGGCTCCATGTACTCCCGTACTCGCAGTTTCTCCGACTGCGTATAAACCCGGAATATTGGTGTGATTTTGTAAATCAGCGACAATTCCACCCATCCAGTAATGGGCCGCAGGCGCAACGGGAATTGGTTCATGAAATACATCAATTCCCCAACGCTGACAAACTTTGATGATGTTGGGAAAGCGATGTTGAATTTTATCAGGCGGGATGGGGCGCATATCTAACCAGACATGGGCGGTAGCTGGATCAACCGCCGTTTTTTGCAGATGGCTAAAAATCGCTCGACTCACCACATCTCTGGGCGCGAGTTCTCCGGCGGGGTGATAGTCAAAGGCAAAGCGTCGCCCGGTATCATCAACTAAATGTGCGCCTTCGCCTCTGACAGCCTCACTAATTAAAAAGCGATCTGCGCCTGGTTTTGTTAAAGCTGTGGGGTGAAACTGCACAAATTCCAAATCTCGCAGAACAGCCCCAGCCCGCCAAGCGATCGCCACCCCATCACCTGTACTGACGGCGGGGTTAGTTGTTTGGGCAAAAACTTGACCACCGCCACCAGTAGCGAGAACTACGGCTTTGGCTTTTACCCACGTAATTTCACCTTGATAAAACAAGCTAATTCCTTGACAGCGATTTGTTTCGGGTTCTAACCACAAACTCAAGGCTAAAGCTTGCTGAATAACTTGAATATTTTGGCGATGTAATACTTGCGCTGTTAAAGTAGTTGTGACTTCTCGACCAGTGGTATCAGCAGCATGAAGCACCCGGTTACGAGAATGGGCAGCTTCTAAAGTTAAAGCTAAGGCGTTACCATGACGGTCAAAAGCTACGCCCAAATTTACCAAAGATTGAATACAGTTAGGGGCTTCTTGGGCGAGAAATTCTACAGCTTGCCGATCGCACAAACCAGCACCAGCTTGAATTGTATCTTCAATGTGCAACTGTGGCGAATCTTCAGGAGCGATCGCCGCCGCAATTCCGCCTTGCGCCCAATCACTAGCAGACAAAGTAACAGTTTCTTTAGTAATTAAGCCGACTTGCAAAGATTCTGGCAAACACAACGCTGTGTATAGTCCAGCAGCGCCAGCGCCGACTACTATCACATCAAATTGGCGAGGAATTTCTATTTCAGGCAAAGTCAAAAAATTTTGGATTTTGGATTTTGGATTTTGGATTTTACTAAGTCTAGAGTTGATTCTGACTCCTGACTCCTGAATTCTGGTGGATTAAGAGAACCACCCCCAAAAATTGGGAGTGGACTACTATATCTCTACATTAACGATAATTGAGCTTATCTGTAGATACCGTTGTTAAAGCGATCGTCTCCTTCGTTGAAGACTGATTCTTGTTCGGTAACGGTGAAGTTGTCGAAATTAGCTTGGAGGATTTGTTTTTGGCGATCGCTCAATCCTTCAATATTCAGCACATCTTCTACACTTTTGTAAGGTGCATTTTTGATGATTTTCTTAGCTAGGGTAGGATACAAACCGGGGTAATTTTGGAAAGCGCGGACATTGGTGTTGTTTAAATCAATTTTTTTACCAAATTCCGTTGCTAACTTTTGATCTGCCCGGTTACGTAACTCCACTGCTAAAACAGGCACTTGTGGTAAAGCCAAACTGTTGATCCCAGCAGCTTGGGCTACACCTGTTGTACCTAACCATCCCCAGCAACCCAGCAACAAACTAAATACTGTTAATAAACGCACCAATCTTTTCACGACTTTTTTACCTCTTTCCATCAAACTGAATAATGGCTTTAAGCTGACAGCTGTCAACAGTTTATAATCTTTGAGGCATAGTTATGACTCTTGATTTTTCAACGCCAGTTGCTACAACTCGGCACAGCCGATAACAGCAATAGCGACTCTTGACTAGGAACTGATCGCTCAATCAACACACAGCAGTCATCAGAAACTAATATACAGCGTATTAATATCCACAATATTTACTGTTACTGGGTTTGACACTATTTTTGGCAAAAATTATTTTACTTCTCTGACTTACTGACATCGCTACAGCTGTGCTGTGCTTCCTACAACGCTGGCTAGGATACTCTTGCTTGTTGGCTGATATTGCTTCCTGGCAGAATAACGCCAGAATTGCAGCCTGAATTTACTGATTGATAACTTTGTAACTTTTTGTAAAGCTCCACCGGGAAATTTGAAGATGAAACATCAAGGATTTGCGGTGTAGGGAAGGAAAAAAGTTACACCTGTCAGCCCCTACACCACTACACTCACAAGAGTAGGTTTTTAACAGAGTGATAAGTAGCGACTCTAAAAATCACAATTTAATCAGAGTTCCATCCCCCTCACACCCTTACACCCCTACACCCTATGGGGCATAACGTAAAAAACCTACACTTGTCAGACACCCCTACACCCTTAAACCCTGACACCCAGTGCGGAGATTAACGTAATAAAGCAGCAAATGGACAACCACTAGCGTTTGTATTAGCCGATGCTGGTTTGGTTCTATTTGGTAAGAAGCGCCGGAAAAAACCCAAAAAAGTTGTTTTCCCAGAATTAGCTGATGGTGTTCCTGCTGGGGTTAGCTGCTGTTGAGTAGCATTGCCCATTTTGCCGCCAGAAGTTAATTGATTGAGAAATTTTCCATTGTCGTAATAGTGTTCTAAAGACAGAATTTTGCAGTTTTCTGTTACTTGAACAATACTCATCCCCACTACTTCAATCATCTGCCCAGTCGGAACATAATCTTTAAAATTACCGCGAAAATGTCCCCAATGCCTCCATTTAAAAGCAATGGTAGGAGGTGCAGAATAAACTTCTAATACTTCCCACAAAAAACCATCGGGAAATGCAGTGTGAAATAGCTGAGTAGAAGATTCAAAATCTTCTTGGGGAGCTTGATAGTGCTGGGTCTTGCCAATCAAAAGTTTGTAAGTACCTGCCTGAACTAAATCCTCTAATGTATAGCTAGTTCCGCCATTGGTACTCATCCGAAATTTATCTTGAACTACAGACAACCACTCTTGAGGATTTGTTTTGAAATTAGCTTCAATGTCGAAAGTTCTGACCAAATTCTGGACAAGTTTTTCCAGGGAATTTGCTGGATGATTACACAGACTTTCTTTAGCTAAATTTTCATTAGAGCGGGTGTAATCTGGTTGCTCACCATAACGCCATGTCGCCTGAGTATTGTATTTAAGTACGATGTCTCTTTCTTGTACCCAAAGTGGCAGATTTTCAATGTTAATTTCAGTCATAAATACCTCTGCTCAAAAATTACCAACAAGAACTTGTAAATCCTGATATTTAGCGATTTGCAGAGATATCCCCGAAGTGCGATCGCCACAAGTTTACAGCTTTTTGAGCAGATTTTATGAATAATTAACTACTGATGTTGCAGTTAGTTGATAGTTGATCCAACCTTAGCCAACTCAGAAATTTTGTAAATTTACGCGACTAAAGCAGCTAGTAGAAATAAACTGTCTACCAAAATAGTACTTAACACTGCTCCCCCAAATGCAAACCAGTGTTTTTGCTGGTGACGTAAAGGTAAAATTCCGGCTGTGAGTAATACTAATGCCAACGCTACAGCCCAAGTTTGACCCCAAGGTGTACGGACTTGAGTAACAGCAGCTTGTAAAATCGGCGACACACTGTCAGGTTCGACTTGCATGATTTGTCGCCAATAGGGCATTAAATCAACTATATAGAAATATACATCGGTTAAAACTGTACCGAATAAAGAACCTAAATAAAACCAACTACCAACCTTGCACCAGTTTCTGGCTAGACACCAACAAGCAAATGGTAAGCCGATAGATTCCACTGGTAAATGCCAAAAAGGTTCCCAACGCAACCAACCCCAATAAATTGCCCCTGCCAACCAACTCCAGCTAAAGCCTAAAAGTAAATCCCCCCACAGGTATGTTGCAGGGCGAGACATTAAGCGAAAACTCAACCATACCCAAAATCCAGTCATGGCTAAACTGAGGCCGGGTAGCGATCGCACCAGTGGTGCTTCAATAAATACTGGCACTGATACTAAAAACACCGCCGCCGTCAACACTAACCAAGTTTGTCGGGACGATATTAACAATGGTAAAGATGGCGACGCAGAAAGTGTAGATTCTAATTCTTCTATACCCAGTGAAGCAGCGTTCTTTACAGATAATTTCTTATCAATAGTGGTGGTAGAGGCGTTGTAAGTAAACAATGTGTTATTAATCAAAGTTTTAATAATTGTAACTAATCTTTATCTTATTTAAGATAACATACCCATAAATCCCCCCCTGGGGCATTTTTATTGTACCGAGATTTTGCGTAATTGGGAATGTCTTTTTGGAGGGGTATGGGGGGATGAGGGGTTTAGGGGTGTGGGGAGATGAGGGGTTTAGGGGTGTGGGGAGATGAGGGAGAATATGGGCTGACAAACAGTTTGAACGGATAGACTTTTTGCCTGTAACCTGTAACCTATCCCCTGCTATAACCTGGATTTCTTACAAGAGAGAAATCCAGGGGTGTGGGAAGTTTGGGAGGTTTAGAAGGATAGTAAAGAAATCTTTCCCCCCTCACTCCCCACACTTCCCCCTCTCCCCACACTCCCCACCCATACGAGAGAAATTCGGGTATAAGTATCCTGTAGGCTTCTCAAAAAGATGTTTGTGTAATTGGTTGTAATCGCAGCGATCGCAGGTAGACTGATGGCTTTATCAAAACGTCAATGGTTCGTGTTTATGAGTGTCGCCTCAGCAATAATTTCAGTTGCGGCATTTCCACTCAAAGTCCTGAGTACTCCACCCACCCCAGAGGCTGGGGGAGTGCAGCAAATGAATATTTTGCAAGCAATTGTTTTAGGCTTTGTGCAGGGAATGACAGAATTCCTGCCGATTAGTAGTACCGCCCATTTAAAAGTTGTACCTGTAGTCCTTGGTTGGGGTGATCCGGGAGTGGCGTTTACGGCGGTAATTCAGTTGGGGAGTATTGCGGCGGTGCTGTGGTATTTCTGGGGAGATTTGACAAAAATTGCCACCGGGGCGTTTCGAGCGATCGCGCAAAAAGATTATGCTGATTATGATTTGCGTTTATCTATCGGCATTGCTTTAGGAACCTTGCCAATAGTCTTTTTTGGCTTATTAATTAAAAGATTTATCCCAGATTATGATAATTCACCAATTAGAAGTATCGGCGCGATCGCGATCGCCTCGATAGTTATGTCTATATTGTTGGGAATAGCAGAAAAACTCGGCAAAAGGGAACGGGACTTTGAACAATTAACCATGAATGATGGGCTATTGATGGGTTTAGCCCAATCTTTGGCGTTAATTCCTGGAGTTTCTCGTTCTGGTTCTACCTTAACCGCCGGCTTATTTATGACTTTACAACGGGAAACAGCCGCCAGATTTTCCTTTTTACTTGGTATTCCCGCCATTACCCTAGCTGGGTTAGTCGAGTTAAAAAGTGCTTTGGGTGAAGTTAGCAGTACAGGATTCTTACCCTTAATTGCTGGTGTGATTTCGGCGGCGATATTTTCTTATATATCCATTGCTGGCTTACTCCGCTTCCTCAAAACCAAAAGCACTTGGGTATTTATTTGGTATCGCCTCGCCTTTGGTATAGCTATTTTAGGTGCGATCAGTGCTGGAATTTTGAAAAATAGTTAATCCGTAAGGATGAAGGATAAATTATGAAGAGTGAAGATTGAAAAAATAATACTTCACACTTCATACTTCTCACTTCATACTTCCCATGACTAACCTTCATCCAGCCAAAATTACCAAGGTGCTACCCGACTCCATCGCCTCTGAGATTGGCTTTGAGGTGGGGGATGCGATCGTTGCTATTAATGGTACACGTCCCCGCGATTTAATTGATTATCAATTTCTCTGTGCAGATGAATTTTTAGAATTAGAAGTTTTAGATAGTACTGGCAAAACCCATCACGTTGAAATTGAAAAAGACTACGACGATGATTTAGGGTTGGAATTTGAAACCGCTTTATTTGATGCTTTAATTCAGTGTAATAATCGCTGTCCGTTTTGCTTTATTGATCAACAACCCCCAGGTAAACGCTCAAGCTTGTATTTAAAAGACGATGATTATCGTTTGAGCTTTTTGTATGGTTCTTACCTGACCTTAACCAATTTACCCGAACGGGAATGGCAGCGAATTGAACAAATGCGCTTGTCGCCGTTATTTGTGTCAGTTCACGCCACCGAACCAGATATTAGAATCCGGTTGCTGAAAAATCAGCGTGCGGGACAAATTATGGAACAATTGCGCTGGTTCCAAAAAAGACGCTTGCAAATTCATGCTCAAGTAGTGGTTTGCCCAGGAATTAATGATGGCGAACATCTGGAACAAACACTCACAGATTTAGCGTCATTTTATACTGGTGATGTACCTGCCGTGGCATCGGTGGCAGTCGTGCCGGTAGGTTTGACGCGGTTTCGTCCGTCAGAAGATGAACTGATACCTGTTACCAGAGAAAAAGCCCAAGAAGTTATTTTACAGGTGAGAGCGATCGCCAAACAATTTCGCCAAAAATGTGGCTCAAATGTTGTCTGGTTAGCCGATGAATGGTTTTTAATTGCCGGGGAAGAACTACCAACAGAAGCGGAATACGAAGACTATCCGCAAATTGATAACGGTGTCGGTTCAATTCAGTTATTTATCAAGCAATTTGCATCTGCCGCAACGCAATTACTCCCAAGCCAAATTTCTCCACCCAGAAAATTGACTTGGGTAGTAGGTAACGCCGTTGAAAAAGCATTTCAACCGATATTGCAACGCCTAAATTCTGTTGATGGTTTAGAAGTAAATATGATGGCTTTAGCCAGTGATTATTGGGGGCAAGCTATTAGTGTTACTGGCTTACTTACAGGGCATGATTTACTTTTAAATTTGCAAAATAAAGATTTATGTGATGGAATTTTGCTGCCAAATGTCATGCTTAAACATGGCGAATTAGTATTTTTAGATGATGTCAAAGTTGCAGACTTAGAGACAAAATTAAATACAAAAATATTCCCAGTCGCGGGAGTGGAAGAATTGATTAATACTTGTGTAGGATGATTGTTTGAGTAAAAGAGACAAGGGGGACAAGGTAGAGAGTTGTTTCTGAATCATTCCATGACTTACGCAAAAGTCTGAAAAAACTAACCGCAAAGGACACATAGACGCGATAGCGGCTTCCCGCAGGGTAGGAAACGAAGTGTAAGAATTTGAGAGATTTATTGCATAAGTCTTATCATTCATTGAAGTCATGAATCATGTGTATTTTTTTTCTTCTCTCTCTTCTCTCTTCTTCTTTGTGTCCTTTGCGCCCTTTGCGGTTCGTTAAAACCTAAATTTTGAATCCTAACTTTTATTTGACAAATATAAAAACATCAGTTGTTTTTCGGAGGCATTTTATTGTTATGCTGAATGATAAATAATAAGTACTGTTAAATACTAAATTAAAGTGAGGATTAAAAGTGAAGAATCAGGAAACTGCAATCAAAGTCACCAAAAGAGCCAGATTCTTCATTTTTAGTTTTAACTTTTTAATGATTAATTGTTTAACTAGTTTTAATATTTTATCAGTCAGGGCGGCAGATGCAGAACCTGTATTAAGTGTAGTCCAGAGTGCAGAAAACCAACAGCAATGGACAGGAATTACTAAACGCTTACAAGCACTTGGGGTGAGGTATTGCGTAATTCCCTTAACACAAGTGAGAAGCGGTGCTGATTGGGGCGATCGCAGAGTATTATTTCTACCCAACGTCGAAACCTTAAACCCAGCCCAAGCGATCGCGTTAGAATCCTGGGTGAGTAAAGGCGGTAAAGTCATTGCCAGTGGCCCTGTCGGCAGTTTATCAGCACCGGGAGTCCGGCAGTTATTGCGATCGCTCCTGGGGAGTTATTGGGGCTTTGGTTTAGATGAAACACAACAAATTAAACCAGCTACAACTAAACCACAAAAATGGGCTAACCAAAAAGAACTATTTGGGCAAGTGCGTGGCGGTGTAATTATTCCTGAAGGTGGGGCTAGTCAAGCCACCGCCGTTTGGAATGCCCAAGATAATCCCGCCGCCGTTGTCAGTACAGAATGGTCTACCTTATTCGGCTGGCGTTGGGGAACAGATGCAGCTTCCAGTTTTGAATTAGATAATGCTTGGTTAAAAGCTGCCATTGATCATCATCTCACTGCCTCATCTTCAGGACAGCAAAAAATTCCTGGGGCTGACTCTCGCTGTGCAACCACCATCGAGACTGCTACCGCGAATATGACCCCTGTTACACCTGTAGTTCCCCAAGTACCACTTGTTCCCCGCGCCCCCCGCCCATCATCCCCAGCCGAAGCCATTGACCAACTAGAACAAACAGTACATTGGAATGTCGAACCAAATTCTAATGCACCCATTGATGAAAAAGAAGCGATCGCTCTCCAGCAAGAATTAGAAAATTTAATTAGTCGGGTAGAAAGCGCCCATTTAGCCGCCGCAGTTCACACAGCAAATCTGGATGAAACCATCACCAGCAACCCCCAATCCCTGAAAGAAGATGAAACCCGTGTCGCCTCCACCAGACCAGGGTTATCTAGCCAGAGTAAAGAACAAGCCATTGCCCAAGCGCGACTAGTCGCCAAAAACATTCCCCAACTCCTCGCCAATAAAAACTATGCCCTAGTCCGGCAACAATGGTTAGCCACCAGAACCAATTTGTGGAAACATTTTCCCCTGAACCGAAGATTAGCCCCCGCCGAAATCCGCGCCGTCTGGTTAGATAGGGGGACAATTGTCCGGGCTGGTGGTGAAAAAAAATTAGCCGAAATTTTTGACCGCTTGGCACAGTCAGGGATTAACACGGTTTTTTTTGAAACCCTCAACGCCAGTTATCCCATTTACCCCAGTAAAGTTGCACCCCAGCAAAACCCCCTGATTCGAGGCTGGAACCCCTTAGCCGTGGCGGTGAAATTAGCCCATGAACGTGATATGGAATTACACGCTTGGGTGTGGGCTTTTGCCGCCGGGAACCAACGCCACAACCAAGTAATTAATGTTCATCCCGATTATCCAGGGCCAGTCCTAGCCGCCCATCCCGATTGGGCAAACTACGACAACAAAGGTAACACCATTCCCCCTGGTCAAACCAAACCATTTTTTGATCCAGCTAACCCAGAATTGCGCCAATATCTTCTGAAGTTGTTTGAGGAAATTGTCAGCGAATATCAAGTAGATGGTTTGCAGCTAGATTACATTCGCTATCCTTTCCAAGATCCCTTTGCTGGTAGAAGTTACGGTTATGGCAAAGCCGCCAGAGCGCAATTTCAACAGTTAACAGGCGTTGATCCCTTGACAATTTCCCCCAGCCAAACCGAGTTATGGCAAAAGTGGACAGAATTTCGCACCCAACAAATCGATAGCTTTGTGGCTGATGTCTCCAAGATGGTGCGACAAAAGCGGGAAGATTTAATTTTGTCGGTGGCGGTGTTTCCCCTACCAGAACGAGAACGGATTCAGAAACTCCAACAACATTGGGAAGTGTGGGCGAGACGAGGCGATATAGATGTAATTGTCCCCATGACTTATGCTCAAGATACTGCCCGTTTCCAACGTCTTGCCCAACCTTGGATAGCCTCTAGTCAGTTGGGTTCAACTTTATTAGTCCCAGGAATTCGTTTACTGTCGTTACCAAATTTAGCCGCCTTTGACCAATTACAACTGATTCGAGATTTACCTGCTAGTGGTTATGCCTTGTTTGCGGCTGAGAATTTTAATAATGATTTGCTGAAAATCTTTAATAGTACTCAAGGTAAACTGCCATCGGTGGCTGATGAACCAATTCCCTTACGCCAACCTTTTGAAACAGCCGTGGTGCGTTATGGATTGTTAAAACGTGAATGGCAGTTAGTCATCCAAAACGAGCAAATCCCCTTCCCAGCCATTAACATTGCTGATTTTAACAATCAAATCGAAGTAGTCGAAAAAGCGTTAACGCAATTGGCGGCTGCACCGTCTCCCGCTAAACTACTTACAGCTAAAGCTTCTTTAACTCGCTTCCAGACGCAATTTCGCATTTGGATGCGAGAAGCCGGGACTAATAACCCTTATCAAGTCAAAGTGTGGGAAAATCGCCTAGCCACGATTGAAAGATTGTTGCGTTATGGCGAGAGGCGATCGCAATTACGTTGAGTAAGGAGTTATGAGTTATGAGGAGTTATGAGGCTGTTAGTCAAGTAATTTTGGATTTTAGATTTGCGATTTTGGATTGACCCCGACCACAAGGGTGCGGGGCTTGGGGATTTTGGATTAACGATTTTAGATTTTTACAGACACATGGGGAAGCCACTGCGATGGACGGGTTTCCCGGCATAAAGGAGACAGTGCCGTGGGCGGGTCTCCCGACTTGAGGCAACTGTCATCAAGTGGCGTTGGGGCTTGTACCCTAAAGAATCCAAAATCCAAAATCTAAAATTCGGAGGGTCAATTAACGATGGGTTAAACACATCACCTTTAAAACCTTGAGTTCACCAGTCTCATACTCCCCACTCCCCACTCCCCACCTTTCAAGGGCAGGCTTTTTTTATTAGACAAATTTTTGGGCTTTTAAAACCAAAATTATTGTCTGAACAGTTAAAACTACGTTTCATAATTGAGAATATTCTCAACTATTTATCGAAGGTTTAAAAACCTGCCCTTGAAAGCCACTCCCCACTCCCCACTCCCCACTCCCCATTCCCCACTCCCCACTCCCCACCCCACTCCCTACTTCCCTCCCACACAAGTCAATTCGGAAACCAAATCGAATTGCTATATTAACCATTCTTAATATTTTGATTTCTTCATCCAAAATTTACATTATACTTACAGTATTTTTCATTAGGATAATATTATTAATTTACCTGCCCAATCCCAGAACATACGGGAATATATAAGTTGAGATAACTATTCATTGATGATAGCTATCGTGATTATCTATGTATACTCAAGAACAAAATCTCTGGCTCCACAGCTTAGAGGCTGTAATTGACTTTTCGCCACTAACGGTTCAGCCGGAAGCAACAGTATCAGAGGTAATCTCGCTGATGGCAAAGTGTGGTGTGGATGTGCTAGTAGCTTCAGTTTCCCAAGTAATAGGACGGTTGACAGCACAAGATGTGGTGAAAATTGTAGCTGCAAATATTGACTGTCAAAATACTAAAATTACGGATGTGATGCAATCTCCTGTAATTACACTGAAAATATCTGAATTTCAGGATATCACTGCCGTATTATCACTGTTACATCAGCATCAGTTAAATATTTTGCCAATTATTGATGAAGCAGGTCAACTAATCGGCACGGTTACACCCAAAAGTATTTGTCAAGTACTAGAACAATCAACTCAAAGCAGCGCCGAAACCGAAAGACTGCGTTTACTAGAGTCAGCCGTAGTCAATGCCAACGATTCAATTTTAATTACAGCCGCTCACCTCAATAACGGCCAGATAGAACCAAGGATAGTTTATGCCAATAGAGCATTTACGCAGATGACTGGCTACACCCTAGAAGAAGTCATGGGAAAAACACCGCGATTTTCACATGGTGAACAAACTAGCCCTACAGAAATGAATCGACTGTTTGCGGCTGTGCAAGCAGGGTTGCCCATTAGAACCGAGTTACTTAGCTATCGCAAGGATGGCTCAACTTATTGGGTGGATATGAACTTAGTGCCGATTAAAGATGATCAAGCACAAGTCACGCACTTTTTGGCTATTCACCGCAACATTACCGAGCGTAAATTGGCAGAAGCAGCATTACAGAAAAGTGAAGAATTATTTCGCCAATTAACCGAAAATATACCCCAAGCTTTTTATGTCTGGGATGCAACTCAACAAAAATTAGAGTATGTTAGCCCAGCTTATGAAAAAATTTGGGGGAGAAGTTGCGATCGCCTGATTGAAGATCCTCAATCATATTTTGCCGCCATTGAGCCATCAGAGCGCGATCGCGTCATGGCAGAGTTTCAAAAGTTATTCACTGGCGAATGTTTTGATGAAAGATACCAGATTGTGCGCCCTGATGGTGAGCAACGCTGGATTTCTAGCAAAATCTTTCCTCTCAAAAATGATTATGGACAAATCTATCGCTTCGTCGCTATAGATGTAGATGTGACTGAACGCATCCAAGCAGAAGCCGCCATGCACGAAAGCGAAAGAAGATTCCGGGCAATTTTCAATGGCACATTTCAGTTTTCTGGCTTACTCACTCCAGAAGGCAAATTACTCGAAGCCAACCAGACATTACTTGATTTTGGAGAACTACAAGCGCCAGATGTATTCGGCCAATTGTTTTGGGAAACTCCCTGGTGGCAGAGTTCACCTAGCATTCCACAGCAATTAAAACAAGCAATTGCGATCGCGTCCAGGGGAGAATTTATCCGTTACGAAGTCGATATTTTAGGTGCTAACCAAACAGTCCGCACCATAGATTTTTCCCTCAAACCCCTCAAAGATGAAACAGGCCAAATCATCCTCCTGATTAGTGAAGGACGAGACATCACCGAACTCAAACAAACACAAGCCGCACTCAAACAAGCCAACCAAGAATTAGAACAGCGAGTTAGAGAGCGCACCACCGCCCTACAGCAAACCAATCAGCAATTATTAACGGAAATTGCCGAACGTCAAATGATTGAAGCCCAATTACGGCAGTCTCAAAGTATGTTGCAATTAGTCATGGATGCCATTCCTCAAGGCATTATGTGGAAGGATTGCAATTCTGTGGTTTTGGGTTGTAATCGTAACTTTGCCACAATTGTGGGTGTGGAAAAACCAGAAGATATTATTGGCAAAACCGTCGATGAATTTCTGGCAAATAAATCAGAAGCAGACTTTCACCATGAATGCGATGCCAGAGTAATGGCAACTCATCAACCAGAACATCATCTGATTTCATACCAGCGACTAGTGAATGGCAAACACACTTGGATAGAAATTAGTAAAATCCCTATCCATGACGTTGCAGGTAATGTTATTGGCCTGTTGGGGACAGTAGAAGACGTTACAGAACGCCAACAAGCACAGGCTGATTTACAAATCAGTGAAGAACGCTTTCGTTTATTAGCCGAATCCATACCCCAGCATGTGTGGATGGCGAATGCCAATGGTAGCATCGAATACGTTAACCAAAAAGCTCTCGACTATCATAGCTGCACTCCAGAGCAGGTTTGTGGTTCAGGATGGCAGCAATGGGTACATCCCGATGATATACCCCAGTGTGTAGCAAATTGGCAAGCATCTTTAGCTACAGGTCAACTATTGGAAGGTGCGTTTCGCTTGCTCAGAGGCACAGATCAAACATATCGCTGGCATCTCGTACGAGCAATCCCTTGGCGAAATCAAGCAGGTGAAATTTACACTTGGTTCGGCACAAATACTGACATTGATGACCGCGTTACAGCCGAATTAGCTCTAAAAAACAGTGAACAACGCTTTCGTAACTTAGTTGAATCTAGCTACGATGTCATCTGGGAAGTGGATCTCAACTGTGTTTATACTTACGTCAGTCCCAAAATTCAAGACATTTTGGGTTACGAACCAGAAGCAGTTTTAGGAAAAACACCCCTAGATTTCATGCCAGCAGAATTGCATGAAACCCTAGCCCCCGGTTTTCAGGCAATTTTCGCCTCACCACAACCATTTAAATGTTTAGAAAACATCCAAGTTCATCAAGACGGACATTTAGTTTGGTTAGAAACCAGTGGCGTGCCGGTCTTTGATACAGATGGCAAATTCATTGGCTATCGTGGCACAAATCGAGATATTACTGAACGTAAACAAGCTGAGACAGTCTTACAAGCAACTCAACAACAACTCCAGGCAATTTTAGATCACTCGGCGGCGGCGATTTATATCTTCGATACCAACCATCGGTTTATGTTGGTTAACCGTTATATACAACAACTACTCAACATCACCCAAGAGCAAATTATCGGGAAAAGTGTTTATGATTTGTGGCCATTAGAAATTGCCGATGGGTTTGCAAAGAATAATCTTCAGGTAATGACTCATGGTTTGCCCATCAAAGTAGAAGAATTTGTCCCCCTAGAGGATGGAGTACGCACCTACTTTTCGGTGAAGTTCCCCTTAAAAGATGCCGATGGGGTGTGTTACGCGGTTTGTGGTTTATCTACAGATATTACAGAACGCAAATTAGCGGAGGAATCTTTAACGCGCTTTCAAAAAGCCATTGAAAGTACAAGTGATGCTGTGTGTATGTCGGATATCACAGGTAACATCACTTATGTTAATTCGGGATTTACGGAAATATACGGTTACACCATAGAAGAATATCAAGCGGCGGGCGGTTCAAAGAGTATTTTCAAGTATCCGCAAGAGTTAAATCAAGTATTAACTGCGATCGCCAATGGTGAGTCATGGCGGGGTGAAGTGACCATGCAAACTCGTCGTGGGCTGCTATTACACATTTATTTACGGGCTAACGCCATTAAAGATAGTACTGGTAAAATTGCCGGATTGGTTGCTATCCATACGGATATGACACCGCGCAAACAAGCCGAAGAAGGATTAAAACTCCGTGATCGAGCGATCGCCGCCAGCAGTAATGGAATTATCATTGCCGATGCCAGTATTCCCAACGGCCCAATTATTTACGTTAATCCAGCCTATGAACAAATGACAGGCTACAGCGCCGATGAAGTCATCGGTACAAGCTTTGGCTTATTCCAACGTGCAGATATGGAACAATCTGTTTTACAAGAACTCCATACTGCCATGCAAGTTGGTCGACCCTACACTGTAGTTGAGCGTAACTGTCGTAAAAATGGCAGTCTGTGGTGGAATGAACTCAACATATCTCCTGTCTACGACACGGATGGCATACTCACCCATTACATCGGCATTCAAACAGATATTACTGAACGCAAACAAACAGAAACAGCTTTATTAGTCAGTCAACAGCGACTGCAATACTTACTTTCATCCAGTCCGGCGGTAATTTACACCAGCAAAGCCGCCGCGAATTTTGGCCCTACCTTTGTCAGCAACAATATTAGCTCCATCACTGGTTATCAACCACAGGACTTCACAGAAGACCCTAACTTTTGGTCAAACCATATCCACCCCGAAGATGTGAAGCATGTGTTTGCCGAATTCAATAAAATCTTACAGCAAGAACATTACAGCTTAGAATATCGTTTTCTCCACAAAAATGGTACTTACCGTTGGGTATCTGACCAAGGTAAACTAGTCCGGGATGATGCAGGTAATCCAGTGGAAATGGTTGGTTATTTAGCAGACATCACACAACGCAAGCAACTAGAACAGGAACTCAGAGTTGCCCTAGAAAAAGAAAAAGAACTGAATGAACTGAAATCTCGGTTTGTTTCGATGACTTCTCACGAATTTCGCACACCGTTGAGTACGATTTTGTCATCTGCGGAATTACTCGAACATTATCGCCATAAATGGACAGAAGAAAAACAAATTACTCACCTGCATCGCATTCAAGCCGCAGTCAACCGCATCAATGAAATGTTGAATGATGTTTTAGTAATTGGGAAAGCAGAAGCAGGAAAACTAGAATATACACCCACAACCTTTGACTTAGTAGCTTACTGTCATCACATCATTGAAGAAGCACAACTCAATCAAAACAATCGCTGCTGGATTACGTTTACGAGTCAATATCCTGCTATATCATGCTGTATGGATGAAAAATTACTCGGACATATTCTGAATAATTTACTCTCGAATGCCATTAAATATTCTCCAGAGAGGAGTACTGTTAAATTAAACATAACTTGTACAAATGCACAAGTAATCTTAGAAATTCAAGACCAAGGAATTGGGATTCCTCCCGAAGACCTACCACATTTGTTTGAGTCTTTTCATCGTGCTAAAAATGTAGGCAATATTCTCGGAACTGGGTTAGGACTGGCAATTGTCAAGAAGTGTGTGGATATACATCAAGGTCAAATTGCTGTGACTAGTTCTTTGGGAGTAGGTACTACCTTTACTGTCTCTCTGCCATTAAATCACACAATGCAAATTGAGGAAAAAGATGATTAAAATCTTGGTGATTGAAGATGAAGAATCTGTCCGGGAAAACCTGTTGGATTTACTAGAAGCAGAGGATTTTCACACAATTGCTGCTGCTAATGGCAAAACAGGTGTAGATTTGGCATTTTCTGAGGCTCCAGACTTAATTTTATGTGACATGATGATGCCAGAAGTTGATGGCTATGGAGTATTAACAGCACTACGAAAAGACCCATTAACAGCAACCATTCCCTTTATTTTTTTAACAGCTAAATCTGCCAAGTCTGATTTTCGCCAAGGTATGGATATGGGTGCAGATGATTATCTCACTAAGCCATTTACGCGGGCAGAATTACTAAGTGCAATTATGAACCGCTTAGAAAGACAAGCTACTTTAAAAAAATATCTCTCTCATCCTACAAATTTCACTAAAACTGTTTCACCCAAAATTCAGTTGTTGGAAATGAATTTACAACAGGTGGTACAGAAACAAAAATTTCACGAATTTGAGGTGTATTATCAACCAATTGTGGATATCGCTTCTGGACAAATTGTTGCGGCTGAAAGTTTATTACGTTGGCAAAGTCCAGAATTAGGTTTAGTTACTCCCACAGAATTTATCCCAATTGCCGAATCTACAGGGTTAATTGTCCCGATTGATCAGTGGGTATTACAAAATGTTTGTAAACAAATTAAGATTTGGCATGATGTCGGCATTGCTTATTTGAAAATGACCGTTAACTTGTCGGTGATAGAATTTCATCAGCCAGACTTAATCCAAAAAATTACTTATTTTTTACACAATAATCATCTGGAACCCCAATATTTAGAAATTGAACTAACTGAAAGTATGATTATGCAAGACATCAATAGTGCGATCGCTACTATGAATAAATTAAAATCTTTAGGTTTAAAAATTGCTATTGATGATTTTGGTACAGGCTATTCTTCACTTATATATCTCAAAAACTTACCGATTAATACCTTAAAAATTGACCGTTATTTTATTCATAATGTAGCTGTTGATTATCAAAAATCAGCCATTACTAAAGCTTTAATTGAAATGGCACATAACCTAAATATGCAAGTAGTGGCTGAAGGTGTAGAAACAGAAGACGAATTGCATTTTTTGCGTGAGGCGCACTGTGATTATATGCAGGGTTTTTTATTTAGCCGTCCATTACCAGCACCAGAATTTGAGAATTTTTTATGGAGTAATCGACATTTATATATCTAAGTTTATATAAAATTTATAATCCCTGTTTTGATTACATGAAATTTTCGTATTTCTTAAAGATAATTAAATATATAATTCAATTGGTTATTTCAAGGCAAGATGGGTGCATATAGTGAAAAATTTATGTCATATCTTATTTATAAAAGCTATCTAAAACCTATTTTAAAAATTTTATACTTATTCACATTTAATTAAATATATGAATAAAATATTAGTGATCGAAGATGACATAAATGTGCGTCAAAATTTAGTAGATTTACTTTATGCAGAAAATTTCAACGTCATCACTGCCGAAAATGGTTACTTTGGTTTACAGTTAGCACAAACCGAAGTTCCTGATTTGGTGATTTGTGATGTAATGATGCCAGAAATCGATGGTTATGAAGTCCTAAAAGAATTACGCCAAAACCCGAAAACAGCAATTATTCCCTTCATTTTTTTAACGGCTAAATCAGAGAAACCAGACTTTCGCAAAGGTATGGATTTAGGCGCTGATGATTACATTGTTAAACCATTTTCTCGAACAGAATTATTAACAGCTATTACTTGTCGGCTAGAAAAACAAACAGCAATTTATCAACAAACTCAAGATAAGCTTGATAAATTACGTACTAGCATTACTTTGTCACTGCCTCATGAATTACGCACCCCACTGAATGGGATTTTGGGTTTCTCGCAAATTCTGATGGAAGAAAGTGAACTGCTAGATGCACCATCAATCAAAGAAATGGCAGAATTTATTCATCAATCAAGTCAACGTTTATTTCATTTAATTCAAAAATTTTTACTCTACGCAGAATTAGAAATTATTGCCACAGATCCCCAGCGAGTCAGGGAAATTCAAAAGCAGTCAACAGAGTTTCCTACACCAGTTTTGACGAATTTGATAGGTGAAAAAGTTAAAAATGCTGGCAGAGAAGATGATATGCAAATTGACTTATCGCCTTGTATTGTCAAGATTTCGGTGAGCAAGATTACCAGAATTATTGAAGAGTTACTGGATAATGCTTTAAAATTTTCTGTCAGTGGTACGCCGATTAAAATTACAGCAAAAACTATTAATAATAGCTTTAGTGTATCTTTTAGCGATCGCGGCCGGGGAATGAGCCGAGAGCAAATTGCGGAATTAGGTGCTTATCGGCAATTTGAGCGCAAACTTCATGAACAACAAGGTTCTGGGTTAGGCTTAATCATTGCCAAAAAATTAGCAGAACTGCACGGTGGTACCCTGAAAATTGACAGTAAGCCCTACGAATATACTATTGTGACTGTCACCCTTCCCTGCAATAGTGAGGAAGCGGAAGCATCTATCATGACTCAGCATTCAGCACTCAGTACTTAAAACTTATCAGACTACTCAGGGGTAGAGAATCTGAAATTTAGTTTTTTGTCAATGCGTCAGTCCTAGGTATGACTTGCAAAATAAAAGGAGTATACGATTGTACACCCCCAAGGATAATTTACTTTGTGCAAGAACTTACTTCAAAGGTTCAAGATTGCTAATAGTCAGATATATTTCTTCATCGGCAATTTGTTGGTTGTAATCAATATTAATTTGCGTCGGGTAGCCAAATTGCGGATCATATTTGATGTTGAGACTAGATGCTTTTTTGGCGATCGCATCATCAATTATGCCAAACAGTTTGGGAATTGAATTATACTGTTGAAACAATTCTGTATCAACTGGCTCGTTATTATTCACAGGTGTAATAGAAGCAACTTGATTATTACGCACTGTAATCACTACTGGTTGTGTCGCTTTGGGTAAACAGAAACAACTCCGGCTAAACGTAAAACGATAGTTATTTAGCTTTTGCTGATTCCACAATTGACGATTAACTTTGAGTTGGGTGGAATTAGCATCATTTGGATTTGGTGTTTGTTCATTTTTAGAACCAACCCAACGCTGAGAATTTACAACAGCATCGATTTTATTTTCTAAAGCTGTTAGTGCTTGCGGTGCGTTTGGTGAACCGAGATAATGATTAACAGTTTTCTGACGTTTACCGATAGTTAAAGAAGTAATTGCAGAAGGCGCATCTGTCCTTCCGCCTTGGTAGCTATTTGCTAATGAAAAATAGTTTACCTTATTAAATTCTGCAACTAATCTTCTTACTGCTTGGGGACTAATTCTGGCAGTTCTTTTACCGACAACTTTCACAAAACGCTCCCCTTCGTAGACAACTCTCCCATCAGGAAAGATGGTAATTTTATAAATGGGACAAGTACCATAGCAGGCTGTTCTTTGCAGAGTAATCAGCCCTGAGTTTGTCTTTTGATTATTTTGATTTAATATTTGTTGCTGAGAGTTCTGGGCAGTGATTTGTGGTAAATTGACTGTAGATTTTGCAAATACTTGGGTATTTAAAATTATAGATACAAGTAATCCTGTACCGATTACGATAGGCGATCGCATATATATTCCTGATAAACTAATGAATTAATCTTATAGACAAGACTAATTACAAAAAGTTTCGTTGACAGTTGATAGTTATTGTCGTGATCAACGCCTTACAGCATCAAAGGTTTAATCAGCTTGTCCATTGTCACCTTAAAAATTTCGTGGATCTGGTGATCAACGCCTTACGGCATCAAAGGTTTAATCAGCCAGATTTTAGCTCGCTATTAACACCTTCTAAAAGTGATCAACGCCTTACGGCATCAAAGGTTTAGTCAGAGCGCACTCGGAAATCCATATCCTGCCTGCCCTGAGATTTGATATTACAAGCACCTAGCACCCAGGAGCAATACAGAAAACAAATTTTTACCTAAGTCTCATTTTTTTGAACAGATGCTAATCTTGGAAGCCTTGTCTCATCTAGATTTCAAGCTCCTAAAATAAAATGCAAGCACCTTCAAATGATGTAAAAACCTTGGAAGTCAGTGCTGACAACAGTTATATGATTTTTTGATTGGTTTTTGAAAGGCACAGTCGTAGATCCATGCAAAACAGCTGCAAGATGTGAATATAGTGATGAAAGGCTAAAAAGTTGGGTAGCTAGTTATTGGTGTAGGGGTATAGGAGTGTATCCCGCATTTCTCACAAGCTTCAGGCGTTTGATGGGGCAGAGGGGCAGAGGTGCGGAGGGGCTGGGGAGAGAGTACCTTCATTCTCCCCAGCCCCCCTGCTCCCCTGCTCCCCTGCACAGGCTTTGAAAGGTGTGGTGAGAAATCCGGGTGTATGTATCCAAAAACCTTACACCCTATACCCATTTTTCACAGATAATTTTGGTGCGTAAGTCCTATTTTTGTAAATTCCCTAAGTGTAGACCACACTCTTTAGCAGTAGACTCTTCCCACCACCAACGACCTTCGCGTTCGTGCTGATTTGGAAGAACTGGTCTAGTACAAGGTTCGCAACCAATACTAATAAAACCGCGTTCGTGTAATTTGTTGTAAGGTACATCTAAAGCGCGAATATATTCCCATACCTGTGCCGAAGACCAGTTAGCTAAGGGGTTGAATTTAATTAACTGATGGTCTTCGGTAGAAAATGCGGTATCAACTTCAATGACGGGAATATGGTTGCGGGTGCTGGGACTTTGGTCTTTACGCTGTCCTGTCACCCAAGCATCCAAAGTATTTAGCTTGCGGCGCAGTGGTCTAACTTTGCGGATAGCACAGCATTCTTTGTGACCATCTTGATAAAAGCTAAACAATCCTTTTTCTTCTACCAAAGCTTGGACTTCTGCGGCATCAGGGAACATAACTTCTAGCTTAATGCCATAATGTTCTCTGACTTTATCTAACAACTGATATGTTTCTGGGTGCAAGCGCCCGGTATCGAGGGTAAAAACTCGGAAGTTTTTAGTGATTTTAGAAGCAATATCAATCAATACAACATCTTCTGCACCACTGAAAGAAATTGCCATGTTGTCAAAAGTGTCCAAGGCAAATTTGAGAATTTCTCTCGGTGATTTTTGGCTATATTCTGCTTCTAAAGCTGCAATATTTAAATCCGTATGGGCGGCTACCATGTTTGAATGTTCTCTTCTCTCTGAACTTGAATTTTACCAATTTTCAGATGCGGTTATACTAATTCTCGACCACGACTTACGGAAATTACCCCATATATTGCGCTAAAGCTGCAAGATGCGATCGCTGTTACACTGCAATTATCTCACTCTAGCCATACCCAATGCCCGATCAACTCCCACTCAGCGACTACAAGCAACAAATAGCTGACCTCTTTAATCGCAGAAGTCCAACTTATGATCAAAGCGAGTGGCATTTACAAATTGCTCATCGTTTGGTGGAATATGCCCAACTGCGTCCAGGAGATCAGGTATTAGATATTGCAACTGGTACGGCGATGGCTGCAATTGCGGCGGCTCAAGTTGTAGGCGCTGGAGGTAAGGTAGTTGGTATAGATATTTCATCGGGAATGCTGGAACAAGCACAACAAAAAGTCACAGCATTAGGGCTGACCAATATTGAATTTCAATTAGCGGATGCAGAATCCCTCGACTTTCCAGCTAACAGTTTTGACTGTATTTTGTGTTCTTCCGCATTGATTTGGATGGAAAATTTTCCAGGTGCATTACAGCATTGGCATCAATTTTTAAAACCTGGGGGTTTACTTGGGTTTCATGCCTTTGCAGATACCGCTTTTATTGCCAGTATTGTGGTGCAGAAAGTTTTGGCAAAGTATGGCATTGCTCTTTATTTAAACCAGCCTACAGGCACAACAGAAAAGTGTCGTCATTTACTAGAAACAGCAGGTTATGACTCCATTGAAATTATATCTGAGCAATATGGCAGTTATATTAGTTTAGAGCAAGCTAAGGCAATGTGGTTGGGTAGTTCTTATCCAGCACCGGGGCAATTTCCTAATCCTTTTTCGCAGTTATCAACAGTAGAAATAGAGCAAGTTAAGGCAGAATTTGAATTAGAATTAGCTGCTTTAGAAACTGCACAAGGAATTTGGAATGATATTACTACATTTTTTATCTTTGGGCGGAAACCAGTTATACAGTAGAATGCAGGAGTCAGAATTCAGAAATCAGAGTTTAAATAATACCAGTTGCATGTGAAGCTGCACAGTATTTTACCCCTCCCTAACCCTCCCCTTATAAAGGGGAGGGAACTAGATTCTCTTATTTCCCCCCTTGGAAAGGGGGGATTAAGGGGGGTAATTGATTTTTATATGCGTCTTCATATTAAATTGGTATAACCCGTAACACACCCTACTGGACTGTTTCAGAAATCAAATTAAACATTAAAATGCCTTACTTGAATACTGATCGTGCAATTCATAACATGATTGCTGAATATACTCAAGCTGCAACTTTGTGGATAGATACAGAAGTAGCTGATTATAATAGCCGAAATCCTAGGTTGTCGCTGATTCAGGTGTTAGATGATGCTGATGATATGAGTGGCGATCGCGTTTTTTTATTGGATGTATTAAATCAAGATGATTTGGTAGCTGATTTTATTCAGCAAGTAATGTTAAATCCGAATATTGAAAAAGTATTTCATAATGCCAGTTATGATGTCAAATTCCTCGGTAATAAAAAAGCTAAAAATATTACTTGTACCTTGGAAATCTCTAAAAAAATTCCTTATTATTTGTTACCAGCACCGAATTATCAACTCAAAACCCTTGCAACTATTTTATGTAACTTTCACGATATTGATAAACAAGAACAAAGTAGCGACTGGAGCAAAAGACCTTTATCAGAAGAACAAATAGACTACGCTTATCTTGACTGCATTTATCTTGCTCAAGTGCATAAACGTTTGTTAGAATTACAAGCAGAAGGTAATCCCGAACCAGATACAGAAGATTTAATAGTTCTGAATGCTAGATATACCCAAATAGAAGAACAATGGAAGCTATTAAACTCTGAATATGAACATTTACAAGAGCGCATTAAAAAAGCTATGCAGGCTCAAAATGTATCAGAAACATCTGCTTTTAAGTTGACAGCTTATGAACGCAAAACTGTAAAAGCCCAATTCTTAGAACTGGCAAGACTGGTACAAACTCAAGGATTAAATTTAGATTTTCCGATTACCTTGACTCAAAAGCTGCAAAAAGATTTAGGTGAAAATTTAGAACAATTATCTGTAGAGATAGATACATCTAATGCTTTGCGGCTAACTCCGAAAACTCAAGAAACTAATGGCGAAGATGAGTAGGAAGAGTGACTGATTTGAGTGCAATTCTTATTAATAAATAAGCAAGAACGTATAATTCATCACCGTTAAATTACCAGCTAAAACACAAAAAGTTGATAAACTTCCCGGTTAAGGCAAGAGTTAACCGTTATTAAACCTAGGGAATATCAGTTAAGTGTAAAATTCCAGAATTAAGAAAATTGGGTGCTAATTAAATCTAGGTGGAATGGTGGTTAAAAGCAACTTATGAAGCTGCGGTTATGGGAGCAAAAGCGGGTGAAGGAAAATAAAGCATTGGCTATGGTTGTGCTGACTGTGTTGAGTGCAATTACCCTTGTCTCTTGCAATCGAGATAAGAATGTTTTGGTGACAGAAATCGGCCTTACTCCTCCTAGCCGCCGGACTATTAAAACTTCACAAGCTGGGGCGCTGTATCTTCAAGGACAAAATCAGCACCTCAAAGGCGACTTACAAGCAGCGATCGCATCTTATACTAAAGCCATCAATCTCAACCCTGACTATAGTGCAGCTTATAAAGGGCGGGGACTGGCTTATTTTGATACAGGTGACAAACAAAAAGCCATCGATGATTATAACGAAGCCTTGCGCCTGTCTCCCAACGATGCCGAAGCTTATAACAGTCGGGGAAACGCCCGCGCCTCTTTGGGAGATAATCGAGGTGCGATCGCAGATTATACCCAAGCTGTTAAACTGTCACCCAACTATGCCGAAGCTTATAATAACCGTGCCAATGCCCGTGCAGCCATAGGTGAAAGGGATGGTTCCCTAGAAGATTACGACCAAGCAATTATTCTCAATCCGCGTTATGCGATCGCTTACAATAACCGAGGTAATGCTAGGGCGGCTCAAGGAGACAAACAAGGAGCCATATCCGACTACAACGAAGCCATACGCCTCAATCCCAACTTTGCACCAGCTTATAATAATCGCGGTAATGCCCGCGCCGCCCAAGGCGACAAACAAGGCGCTATGAAAGATTTAGAACAAGCCGCCGCCATTTTACAACGTCAAGGTAATAACGACTTGTATCAACAAGTCATGAATAATATGCAGGAACTTGGGCAATAGTTTAGGCGTTGTGTGTTGAAGTTGGGTTTACTTCGACCCTTTGACAAGCTTAGGGCGGCGCTGCAATCAGTAAACGAAATCGAAAATTTACAGTATGAAACCGTATCCCGCCTTGAACTAAAGTTCCAGGCTCATAGCCAAAGTCTACTGAAGTAGACTGGAATCAATTTTTCCTTGAGTCCTCTTGAGAGGACTTGCGCTATGAGACTCGGAATTTATTCCGAGGCGGGACAGATGCACTTAACCCAGATTTGTGTATAGCCGTAGCCTATGAGGAGAGGGGAATAAAACCCAGACTTTCGCCTTTTAGAAGCGGGAGAGGTCTGTCGAATTCACGTTTATTTAAAAACTGCGTCGCTAATCACAAAATATCAATGAGCTATCGCTACAAAGCGATGGTATAGAATTTTATCCTGATCCGCTAAAATCATCTTCAACAGTCTTCTTTCCTTTTAACCTTTAGCTTGGAATTATGACGCAGGATGAGTTGTTGGCACTGATAGAGCAAGCGGCGACTGAGGGTTGGCGAGAGTTAGACTTGTCGGGGCAAGATTTAGTTGAGTTACCTGGGGAAATTGATAAGTTAAAGCAGCTTGAGTCTTTGATTTTGGGAAAGAAGGTTGAAGGTTATGAATTCGTAGGAAACCGCTATCTCGAAAAGGTTTCAGGCAACAATTTAAAAACTCTTCCACACGAAC
This sequence comes from Aulosira sp. FACHB-615, assembly GCF_014698045.1. Taxonomy (GTDB): domain Bacteria; phylum Cyanobacteriota; class Cyanobacteriia; order Cyanobacteriales; family Nostocaceae; genus Nostoc_B. The sequence continues at coordinate 38,174 of NZ_JACJSE010000023.1, read as the reverse complement.
TATTGGGTTTGCCTAATTTGCGTAAGTTGGATATTAGCGGCAATCCTTTAGAGAGCATTCCCGATGTGGTAACGCAAATACTACATTTAGAGGAACTTATTTTAATTCGAGTAGAGCTAACTGAAATATCTGATGCGATCGCTAAATTAACAAATCTGAGGCAGCTTGACCTCAGTAGCAACAAAATTACCGAGATACCTGATGCGATCGCGCAATTAACAAATCTGAGGCAGCTTGACCTCAGTCACAACAAAATTACCGAGATACCTGATGCGATCGCGCAATTAACAAATCTGAGGCAGCTTGACCTCAGTCACAACAAAATTACCGAGATACCTGATGCGATCACGCAATTAACAAATCTGAGGCAGCTTGACCTCAGTCACAACAAAATTACCGAGATACCTGATGCGATCACGCAATTAACAAATCTGACACAGCTTTACCTCAGTTTCAACAAAATTACCGGGATACCAGAGGCACTAGCGCAATTAATCAATCTGAGGGTAGTTGACCTCAATTCCAACCAAATAACAGAGATACTAGAGGCACTAGCGCAATTAACCAATTTGAGGGTAGTTGACCTCGGTTCCAACAAAATTACCGAGATTCCAGAGGCGCTGGCGCAATTAACCAATCTGACAGAGCTTCACCTCTATGACAACGCAATTACCGAGATACCAGAGGCGCTGGCTAAATTAACCAATCTGACGCAGCTTATCCTCTTTTTTAACCAAATTACCGAGATTCCAGAGGCACTGGCGCAATTAACCAATCTGACGGAGCTTCACCTCAGTTCCAACCAAATAACCGAGATACCAGAGGCGCTAACTAAATTAACTAATCTGACACAGCTTGACCTCGGTTCCAACAAAATTACCGAGATACCAGAGGCGATTGCAAATTTAACCAATCTGACGCACCTTGACCTCAGTAACAACCAAATAACCGAAATCCCAGAGGTGATCGCAAATTTAACTAATCTGACGCACCTTGACCTTAGTAACAACCAAATAACCACAATCCCAGAGACATTGGATAAATTAACCAATCTCACCCAGCTTTATCTTAGTGGCAACCAAATCACCGAAATCCCAGAGGCGATCGCAAATTTAACCAATCTCACCCAGTTTTACCTCAGTGGCAACCAAATAACCGAGATTCCCATAGAAATTCTTCATTCACACGACGCACAAAATATTTTTAATTACTTGAGGCAAATTCGCACAAGTAAAACTCGACCATTACACGAAGCTAAAATCCTGCTTGTTGGACAAGGTAGCGTCGGCAAAACATCCCTCATCGAGCGACTAATCCGCAATAAATATGATAAAAATCAACCCCAAACCGACGGACTGAATGTCCAAACTTGGAACGTGTCGGTGAATAGCAAAGACATTCGCCTGAATGTTTGGGACTTTGGCGGACAAGAAATTTACCATGCTACCCATCAGTTTTTTTTGACTAAGCGCAGCCTCTATCTCTTAGTTTGCAATTGCCGCACCAGCGAAGAAGAAAACCGCATTGAATATTGGCTGAAATTAATTGAAAGCTTCGGCGGACAGTCACCCGTGATTATTGTTGGCAACAAAAGAGACGAACAACCCCTCGACATCAACCGCAAAGCATTACGCGAAAAATATCCCAATATTCAAGCCATTATCGAAACTTCCTGCCAAGACAATATCGGTATTGATGAACTCCGCACCGCTATTTTTCAGGAAATTGCCAACCTCAAAGAAGTCTACGACCTTCTACCCCTCTCATGGTTTGAGGTAAAACAACAACTCGAATCAATGCCCCAAGACTTCATTAGCTACAGCAACTATATTGGCATTTGCTACGAAAACAAAATTCCCGAAGAACAAAACCAAGAACAACTTATCGACTTGCTGCATCGACTCGGCTTAGTTCTCAACTTCCGCGACCATCCCATCCTCAAAGATACCAACGTCCTTAAACCCAACTGGGTGACAGAAGGTATTTACGCACTTCTCAGCGATGAAATTCTCAAAACTCAAACCAAAGGTATTTTCACCCCCGCCGACCTCAGCCGTATTCTTAATCCAGAACGTTACCCCATCCAGCGCCACAATTATCTGATTGGGCTAATGAAAGAATTTGAGCTTTGCTTTGCCCTGGAATGTCACCCACCACAATTTTTGATTGCCGGACTTCTACCCAAAGACCAACCAGAAGAAACAGAATTAGAAGGGGAAACCCTAGAATTTCAATACCATTACAAAGTTCTCCCAGAAAGTATTATTTCTCGTTTTATCGTCAACACCCACGAAAAAATCTATAACCAAGTCTATTGGCGCAGTGGCGTAATGCTGCAATATCAAGAAAACAACGAAATCTATAACATTGCGCGGATAAAAGCCGACCCTGAAGACAAAAAAATCTTCATCGCCATTAGCGGACGCAAAGAAACCCGCCGCTTATTTCTCGGTATCCTCCGCCATGACTTCCAAAAAATCCACAAAAGTCTCCCCAACCTCGAAATCACCGAATGGGTTCCCGTCCCCGGCTATCCCAATCATCCCCCCCTCGACTATCAAGAACTCTTGGGACTTGAGGCAATGGGTGAAAGCACAGTTACTATCGGCAAATTAAAATTAAAACTGAATTTACGTCAACTTTTAGACGGCTACGAATCATTAGAATCGCGGCAGAAATTACAAAGAGTCGGTTTAGAGAGCGATCGCCTGACAATTGTCAACAAGATTTACAATAGCAACCAAGCAGAATATAAACCTATGACACAAAACACAAACAACTTTCACAACTCAAACATTGCCAACTTTGCCAACCAAGTCCAAGATAACGCCAGTCAGCAAGCCTCGGATTTCACTCAAACCAGTGGCGCAAACATCACCGAAATTCTGCAACTAATCGGCAACCTACGCCAAACCGCCGCCCAATTTCCGCCAGACATCCGCGACGACATCACTATCGATATTGATGATGTAGAAGCCGAAATTCACAAGCCAGAACCAGAACGCAATAAACCCAAACTCAAAAAGCGTCTCATTGCTTTACTTACTGCGGCTGGTTTAATTGCTGGTCATATTGCAGGTATCACAGATTTTACAAATAATGTTATGGAAATAGGCGACAAATTAGGGATAGAACTACAGCTTCCTGCTGGAAAGTAGGCTTTTCTAACTCCCTGTTGTGTACAGAAAAGTTAAGAGAATAGTAAGTATGGGTGAATGTTGGGTTATTTTGCATCTGCCTATTTAATACCGCAGCGCGATCGCAAAATATAAAAGAAATGCCTTTTTCCCTAAAACTCTTTTGTTATTGAAAGGCATTCTTCAACTACTAGTAGCCTCATCGTTATATCCGTTTCTCTCGCGCTTGAGACTTTCTTCTAAAGCTTGAATTTGTTCGCGGCGGGCTTCCAATTCTAGAGAACGACGCGCCAAATCTTGATTTTGCAAAGTCAGAGATTGTCGCCACTGTTCCGCGCGTTCTGCTTCTTGTTGTAAAAGTTCTGGGGTAATGCCAGTGGTGAGGTAAGACTCAACTAAATTCATTACCCAATTACTAGCTTCTTCTAATTTTTCGATTTCACCGGTGGCAGAAATCTCTACTAAAACTAGTAAGCCTTCGCTCATAGTTTTACCTTTCCCCAGCAAAATAAAAGCTTCTTCGGGAATAATTGCCCAGAGTTTATCAGTATCTTGACGTGCTAACAAACGCAACTGGTACTGGTCTAAAAATTCGTTTTTATGTACCTGAGCTAGGTATAGCATGATCGTCTTTTTGCTCCAGCTTACAATTAAAAATTAAAAAATAAGTACAAAAATTTCTATTAAACAACAAAATTAAAATACTGATTTTGTTTTGAAAATCATCCTTGGGCAATGGGTGATGACTCTGCCATTACCCATTGTCGTGATGTTAGATCATTCAGGCTATGTTTACTGTAATGCCTGGAGGCGATCGCGCAAAATTTCGGCTTGTTTCTCAGCTTCAGCTAAGGCATCTTTCGCCCCTTGTACCACGTCGGCGGGAGCTTTATCCACAAACTTAGGATTGCTTAACCTACCTCTGAGAGACTGGGCTTCTGCTTCGATTTTGCTGAGGTTTTTCTCTAATTTGGCACGTACGGTTTCAATATCAACAACACCAGTCAAGGGAATGACCACTTGAACTGTACCAACTACCCCAGCAATGGTTTGTTCTGAGGCTGGTAATGGTTCTGCAACTGCTGTTGGTTGTTGTGAGACAGTATTCACTGGTTTAGGTTTGGCAAATAATATACTGCGGGCAATAAACCACATACTATAACCTAAACCCACAAGTTGAAAGAAAGTACCAGCTAAGGGAATGCGATTAACTGTGTCGGCTACAGCCAAACCAACGCGCAGAAAAATTAGCCCCACAAATATTAAGCCAATTGTTTTCCAACTCCAGCGTGATTTTGCGGGTGCGACAGTTTGGCTTTTTTGTTCGGCGGCAATGCTTAAGGTTTCCACCTTGGCTAAATCTTGAATATAAGCTTGCCCAGCTATGAGAATTTGCTGTTCTTGCAAATTACCTGTTTGCAAATTCACCTTGACTTTTGCCCCTGGCTTAACATCCGCCTCCGCCCGTAAATTGCGAATTGTGCGGATAGTGCCGATTAGCAGGTCAAACTGTGCTTCTAAAGCAGTATCAATCAAGTCGGCATTTGCTTGGGGATAAGCTTGTAAAGCCAAAGTTTGTGGAGAATCTGGGTTTTGTTGGGTGAGGGTTTGCCAAATTTCCTCGGTGATGTGGGGCATAAAGGGATGCAGTAATTTTAAAATCCCTTCCAGCACGTAGGCGAGGATTTGTTGGGCGGCGCGGCGGGATGCGGGGTCTGCACCTGGTTGTAAGCGGGATTTCACCAACTCAATATACCAGTCGCAAAAATCGCCCCAAATAAATTCGTAAATTCCCTTGGCGGCTTCCCCTAAACCATAGTTATTGATGTAACTGGTAGTTTGATTAATAACTTGATGATAGCGAGAAAGAATCCAGCGATCGCTTAATTCAGTGCTGAGTGCTGAGTGCTGAGTGCTGAGTGGTTGTCCGAGTTGAGAGGGGGTTTGCCCATCCAAATTCATCATCACAAACCGCGCCGCATTCCACAACTTATTCGCAAAGTTACGCGCAGCCTCCACCGATGCTGACTCATCAGTTTTGCGGTTGTATTCTAAGCGAATATCTTGACCTGCACCCGCAACTTCCTTAACTAAGGTATAGCGCAGGGCATCTGTGCCGTATTTATCAATCAAAATCAACGGGTCAATGCCATTATTCGCCGTTTTCGACATTTTCTTATTGTTTTCATCCCTGACCAAACCGTGGATGTAAACTGTCTGGAACGGCATTTTTCCCGTAAAATGACCAGCCATCATCGTCATTCTGGCAACCCAGAAAAAGATAATGTCAAAACCTGTAACTAAGGTAGTCGTGGGGTAGTACTTAGCTAAATCGGCAGTTTGTTCCGGCCAGCCCAAAGTCGAGAACGGCCACAGTCCCGAAGAAAACCAAGTATCTAATACATCCGGGTCTTGCTGTAGCTGGACATTTTCACCAAATTGGGCTTTTGCCTTCTCCCAAGCTTCATCAGCCGATTTCGCCACCACAAACGGCGTAGTATCAGTAATTTGTCCGTCTGTTTCACTCACCGCGTACCAAGCGGGAATTTGGTGTCCCCACCACAATTGACGAGAAATACACCAATCTCTGAGACTGACCAACCAATCACGGTAAACCTTTGTCCAGCGTTGGGGAACAAACTCAGGAGAATCTTTTTGGTCGAGAAATTGTAGGGCGTTGTCTGCTAGTGGGCGAATTTTGACAAACCATTGAGTGGATAGGAGAGGTTCAATGGGGACTTTACCGCGATCGCTATAAGGAACGGTATGCTTATAATCTTCTACCTTCACCAAAAACCCATCCGCTTCTAAACGAGACACGACATTTTTTCTCGCCACAAAACGGTCTTGTCCTTGAAACTCCCCAGCATTAGCGTTGAGAGTGCCATCCTTATTCAAGATATTAATAAACGGCAGATTGTGACGCTTACCCATTTCAAAATCATTGGGATCATGGGCTGGAGTCACCTTCACGCAACCAGTCCCGAAAGCGGGATCAACCAACTCATCGCCAATAACCGGAATTTCCCTCTGCATAATTGGCAGAGTTAAAGTTTTACCAATCAAATGCTTATATCTATCATCATTGGGATTCACCGCCACCCCAGTATCGCCCAACATCGTTTCCGGTCGAGTCGTCGCCACTTCCACATAACCAGAACCATCTGTTAGCGGATAGCGGAAATGCCAGAGATTACCATCAACCTCCTTTGATTCCACCTCCACATCCGACACCGCCGACTGAGTAGCCGGACACCAATTCACCAAATATTCGCCACGATAAATTAATTTTTCATTGTAAAGACTTACAAAAGCTTCCACCACAGCTTTCGATAAGCCTTCATCCATTGTGAACCGTTCCCGCGACCAGTCCACCGACACACCCAAGCGGCGCAACTGATTCACAATTGTTCCCCCAGACTCCGCCTTCCACTGCCAAGCGCGGTTCAGAAATTCCTCACGCCCCAACTGGGCGCGAGTTTTACCTTCTTTTTTGAGTTGTCTTTCTAATATTGTGTGGACAGCAATACTAGCGTGGTCAGTACCCGGTAGCCACAAAGTATTGCGTCCCTGCATTCGGTGATAGCGTACCAGAACATCAATTAGCGCACTTTCAAAAGCGTGACCCATGTGCAGACTGCCAGTGACATTTGGCGGCGGAATTACAACACAATAAGGTTCACCGCTATGATTTGGGTCAGCTTTGTAAACTTGGTTGTCTTCCCAGAATTTTTGCCACTTAGCTTCAGTGGTAAAGGGATCGTAGAGACTGGGAAGATTCGAGATAGTTGCGGTCATGCTGGGAAAATTAACTGTGGAAGAACTTTAATAAATTTTGCCACAGGGTTGGAGAGGGTTTGATGGAAACGAACCGCCAAGATGCCAAGAACGCCAAGAGAAGAGAACCAAGTCAAGAGTTAGATAAACTAGCTTATGCTGTGATTGGAGCAGCGATCGAGGTGCATCAGATTCTGGGGCCAGGGTTTTTAGAGGAGGTGTATCAGGAGGCACTAATTATAGAATTTTTAAGGAGAGGAATACCTCATGAGTTTGAAAAGAGCGTAACAGTTTATTACAAAGGCCATGAAGTAGGTAAAGGTAGATTAGATTTCTTGGTTGCTAATTCTCTAATTGTGGAGTTAAAAGCAGTCCAAAACCTAGCCCCGATTCACGAAGCACAAGTCCTTTCTTACCTAAAAATGACCAAATATCCTCTAGGTCTCCTCATAAATTTTAATGTCCCTCTTCTCAAAGACGGCATCAAACGCATTATCCTTTCTTCTTAATCTCTTCTTGGCGTTCTTTGCGTCTTGGCGGTTCGTTTAAAAAATCATCCTATGTCACGTTCACCCTCCCCCTGGCTTTACATCCCCACCCTATATTTCGCCTCCGGTGTACCTTACATCATCATCAACACCGTCTCCGTCATCTTTTACAAAAAACTCGGCGTAGACAACACCCAAATTGCCGTATGGACAAGTCTTCTCTATCTCCCTTGGGTCATTAAAATGTTCTGGGGGCCAATTGTTGATACTTACTCCAGCAAACGCAACTGGATACTCTACACCCAACTAGCAATGTTCTGTTGCTTGGGTTTAATTGCCTTTTGTTTACAATTGCCCAATTTCTTTTTTATCTCCCTCGCCGCCTTAACAGTGGGAGCATTTATTTCTGCAACTTATGATATTGCCACAGATGGCTTTTATCTATTAGCTTTAACTCCTGAACAGCAAGCCTTTTTTGTCGGCATTCGCTCATTATTTTATCGGCTGGCGGTGATTTTTGGTTCAGGACTACTAGTTGTTTTAGCGGGACAACTTGAAGGCTATCTCAAGAATATTCCCTTAAGTTGGACTGTAGCCATTGGTTTTTCGGCAGTAGTTTTAGCCATACTTTCTCTGTTTCACCGTTTCAGTTTACCCTTACCCGACTCCGATCAACCACGGCAGTTACAAGCCACAGATAAAATCCCATTTTGGACAATTATTAGTTCCTATTTTGCCCAAGAAAAAATTATAGTCGTTCTAGCATTTATCTTGCTTTACAGATTTGGCGAGGCGATGCTTGTTAAGTTTGCTTCTTTATTTTTGTTAGATAAACCAGAGGCGGGAGGATTAGGTTTATCGACATCAGAGGTGGGTTTAGTATACGGCACATTTGGCGTAATCTCACTCATTGCTGGCGGGATTTTGGGGGGATTGGTTATTGCTAAATATGGTTTAAAAAAATGTTTATTCCCGATGGCTTTAGCCTTGAATTTGCCAGATGTATTTTATGTCTATATGGCTTATGCTAAACCTTCTCTAACCTTGGTTTATCCACTGGTTTCATTAGAACAGTTTGGTTATGGTTTTGGGTTTACAGCTTTTAGTGTTTACTTAATGTATGTTTCCCAAGGGGAATATAAAACATCCCATTTTGCTATATCTACTGGGATTATGGCTTTAGGGATGATGCTACCCGGAATAGTTAGCGGTTATTTACAACCATTATTAGGATATCCATTATTCTTTAGCTTGGTGTGTTTACTGACAATTCCAGGAATGATTGTTTTATTTTTCATCCCCTTAAAAGCAGAAGCACAAAAAAGAGCGATCGCACATTAACACCATGACTTATGTTATAGGAATAGATGGTGGTGGTAGCAAAACCGTCTGTATTTTGATGGATGATAAACATCAAGTGCTAGGTCGCGGTGCAGCAGGCGCATCTAATTATCAAAGCATCGGTGTTACAGCAGCAATCCAATCAATTCATTCTGCTATTCAAACAGCAGCAAATGAAGCATTAAAGTTCACAAGTACAATTCAAATATCAGCCATCTGTTTAGGTTTAGCTGGTGTTGGACGTTCTGATGATATTGCAGTAGTTAAAAGTATGGTGCAGGAATTACAAAACAGTCAATTCCTACCCATTACTTGGGATTTACAACCAGATAATATTGTAATTTGTCATGATGCGTTAATTGCTTTAGTTGGCGGAGTCGGTCATGATGTGGGAATTGTGGTAGCTGCGGGTACTGGTTCCATAGTTTTTGGTCGAAATCACCAAGGAGAAACGAAACGTGTGGGCGGTTGGGGATATATTTTAGGTGATGAAGGTAGCGCCTATAAAATTGCTGTTGCTGGTATGCAAGCAGCATTAAAATCTTATGATGGGCGGGAAATATCAACAAGTTTAATCAAAGATTTTCAAAAGCATCTTGGCTTGCAGAATATAGCAGAATTAATCGAAGTCATATATCGGCGCGGATGGGGAGTTAAAGAAATCGCATCTTTAGCACCAATTGTAGATTTAGCAGCAACTTCGGGCGATGAATTAGCGAATAATATAATTGATGATGCTGTTAAAGAATTAGTGAAAGCTACATCTACAGTTATTGAGTCAATTTTTAGTCCTGATTCAGTTGTGGAAATTGTGACAACAGGTAGTGTATGGCAAGGCAAATCTCAAATACATGAAAGATTTACCACAGCCGTAGTTAATCAGTTTCCCCAGGTAAAAGTAATGTTTCCAAGGTATAAACCTGTTTATGGTGCTGGGTTATTGGCTTTGCAGAGTTTGGTAAGATAAAATTCGTATTTTTTGTACTTGTTAAGTAAGGATAATTGAAAAGCTTAATATGTCAGTATTGGGATATTAAGAGGACTTACGCAACTGGCATATTTTTTCTGTAGGGTGCGTGACGGCGAGCAAATTTGAACGTAGTTATGAGACGTATGGTGTCACGCACCAACCAACGATTGTGACACTTGCGTAAGTCCTGATTAAAAAATCACTTTAATTTTTATTTTTTACATTTTGCCGTGTTGCAAAACTTGTTGCAGATGTTGGCGAATTTCTTGTGCGTGTTCTATGTCAGACTGGCGCAGTCTTTGAAATAACTCTACACAAGGTTGAGAGTTTGCTTGTTGTGCATCTTGGATGTATTGATCATAAGCTTTGACGGCTTCAGCTTTATTATGCAGTACGGTGACAAAATCATATTCTAGGTTGCTAATGGGTTGTTGAGATTGTCCGTTACCTGTAGTAGTCATATATTGACCTTATGTAAGTTTCTATTTAATTTCTACTTACCCTAAAAGCGCAATTCATCTCTCTAAAAGCGTAGAAAAAAGCACAAAGGCTGCTGATGCAGCCTTAAATAAAAGTTGGATTTTTATAACCACAGAGTTATCACCTATTGGATAATTTATGTCAGTGGTTGATGTTTATCACACTGATGTGAATAGCGAAATTCTTGTTCTGGTTGTTTTTCTCTACCCCCTTGATAGACAATGGGACAAAATTTGGTGTTAGCACTGATGCAGTCCATGTGTGGTGTCTTGGCACAGACTAGTAGTAAGCTGCCTAAAATAAATAACAAGCCACAAATTGCGGCTGTTTGAATCCAAGAAATTTCTAAGGCTCCGTGAACTACTACTTCTCGCAGAACAGAGACAATTGTAACTTCTACTGCTACACCAACAGAAATGCTGTGTTCTTGCAAGTAAATCATTAAGAGTCGAAATAACTCGACTAATATTAAGACAAAGAGAATTTTGGCAGTGACTTGTTTATAGTCTAATGTGTGGGTTAGGGCAATAATTATGCTCCATATCTGCATAATCATGACTGCAAATAAGCTTAAGCACAAGACAATCACAAGTAAGTCTTGAAAAGCTTCCATATTACGAGCAATTGAATGTCGATCAAGCCAGCGATCGCAAAATAAAAAGCGACTTTTGAAGCGTTTTTGCATTGGTATCTTCCTATGAGGTAAATTTCACCCCACACCAGCTAGTCTATCCATTTCTCTTATTGTGACTTAATATTAAGATTCGCGCCTCAGCGTGGTTGGTAATTTAAATTTTGTACTTGTTGCAACAGTTTTTCGGAATTTTGTACCCACTGAACATTTCCTTGAGCTTTATATAAATCTCTCGCATATTGCAGTACTTGTGCAGCTTCGGCATATTTTTTTTGCTGCATAAATACTAACCCTGCACCATAATAAGCATTAGGATAATTAGAGTTAGATTCGGCAGATTTTCTAAAGGCTACCAATGCTTCATTTAATTTCTTTTGATTAAACAAAACTGTTCCTAAATTATAGTGAGCTTCTGCATATTTAGGATTCAGTTTAATAGCTTGGCGAAAGGCACTTTTAGCTTTATCTAGTTTACCTTGTTGCAAATAACATATACCCAGATGATAGTGAGGCTCCGGCGCATTTTTACTATATTCTGCGGCTTTTTTAAAGGATGCGATCGCCTGTTCCCAATTTTGTTGCTGTTGTCTCACTAAGCCCAAGTTATAGTGAGCAAAACCCAGTTTAGGATTTAATTCTATCGCTCTTTGTAAATAATCGTTTGCCTGTTGGACATTATTACCTTCTAATAAAGCACCGCCTAAATTGGCAAAAGCTAGGGCAAACTGGGGATCGGCTTGAGTGGCTTGATAAAATGCGTCGGCGGCTGGCTTTAATTGTCCGCTTTGCCTATATGCTAACCCTAGATTGTAATGGGCTGCGGCTAATCTTGGTTCTAGCTGAATGGCTTTTTGGAAGGATGCGATCGCCTCTTGCACTCTTCCCGCTTGAATTAACTGTAAGCCTTGATTTAACCAGTCTACAGCCGCTTGATTAAATGATTGTGCCAGCAATACAGCAGGCTCCACAGGCAAAGTTGTGGGCGTTAGCCAAAAAATACTACCACCCAAGAATGTGAGATTTATTAACCCTATTATGGGATATTTATAGAATAACCAGCCCATTTTTCGCTAATTCTAATTTAGATTAAGCTAATAAAAAATTTTGTCTCGCTGTTAGTTTTAACAAATATTTTAACTTTTCCATTAAAGTTTGATTTGCTTAATATTTCTTAAGCTAAATCTTACGACTGGCTACAATTTTTTTATCATCTGATTAAAAGGAGGATAATTACAAATTAAAGAAGGGATGATTCTCTGTTAAGAAGAATATATATCCCGAAAAAATACATACAGGTAGTGCAGGTAAGAATAACTTACCGCAAGGGAGGTTGTATGAGCGAAAAAGTCAACACGGGTTCGCGGAACGTTGCAATTGTCGGCCCTTATTTAAGTGGAAAAACTACCTTACTTGAAAGTTTATTGTTTGTGACTGGTGCGATTTCTCGCAAAGGCAGCGTTAAGGATGGTAACACAGTTGGAGATAGTGCAGCAGAATCGCGCGATCGCCAAATGACTGTAGAAGTTAGCGCCGCCAGCACCGACTATAACGGAACTCGGTTTACCTTTATAGATTGTCCGGGAAGCGTAGAATTTGCCCAAGAAACTTACAATGCTTTGATGGGAGTTGATGCAGCAATTGTCGTTTGCGAACCCATACGCGATCGCGTCCATACTCTTGCTCCTCTATTTAAATTCTTAGACGATTGGGAAATTCCCCACATTGTCTTTGTCAACAAAATGGATCGGGCAAATATTCATGTTCTCGAAACATTACACGCCTTAAAAGCCGTTTCTAGCCGTCCATTAGTGGCGCACCAATACCCCATTATGCAAGGGGAACAATTAACAGGCTTTATTGATATGGTGAGCGAACAAGCTTATCAATATCATCCCGGCGCACCAGCCGATCAAATACCTTTCCCCGAACATCTCAAAGCCGAAGAACATACCGCACGAGCCGAAATGCTCGAAGCTTTAGCAAATTTTGATGACCACTTACTGGAAGAATTATTAGAAGATATTGAACCACCCCAAGAAGAAATTCTCAACGATTTAAAGATGGAACTAGGCGCAGATTTAGTAGTTCCTGTCTTCTTTGGGGTTGCAGAACAAGATTATGGCGTAAGACCTTTATTAGAAGCACTGCTACGGGAAGCACCAGAACCAGACAGTACCGCCGAACGTCGTTTAAAACAAATCAACAGCAAAGCACCTTTGGCACAGGTATTAAAAACTTACTACACTCCCCAAGGCGGTAAACTTTCCCTTGTGCGAATTTGGCAAGGTAAATTAACCGATGGGATTGTCCTCAACGGTGTGCGTGCGGGTGGACTTTATCGCTTGATGGGACAACAACAGCAATCTGTGAATGAAGCTGTGGCTGGTGAAATTATTGCCTTAAGCCGGATGGAAGGCGTGAAAACAGGTGATATCCTCTCCACGGAAACACTGAAAACCACACTCTCGAAAGCCGAAGAGTTAGAACCTGTGTATGCGTTGGCTATCACACCCGAAAAACGCAACGATGAAGTTAAACTCAGCAGTGCGATCGCTAAACTATTAGAAGAAGATCCTTCCCTGGCTTGGGAACAACATGGTGACACCCACGAAGTGATTCTTTGGGGACAAGGCGAAATTCATTTACAAGTCGCCTTAGACAGACTGCGCCGCAAATATAACTTGCCCATGTCTACCCATCTGCCGCAAGTACCTTATAAAGAAACAATTCGTAAACCCGTTACCTCTGTACATGGGCGTTATAAACACCAAAGCGGTGGACATGGACAGTTTGGTGATGTCTTCCTCGATATCAAACCCTTACCACGGGGTGAAGGCTTCAATTTTAAAGAAACCATCGTCGGTGGTGTAGTTCCCAGACAGTATATTCCGGGTGTAGAAGTCGGTGTGCGGGAATTTCTCGCGCATGGGCCTTTAGGCTTCCCCGTTGTGGATGTGGCTGTAACGCTAACCAACGGTTCTTATCACAACGTTGATAGTTCCGAACAAGCCTTTAAACAAGCCGCACGTTTAGCAATGCAAACAGGGATACCCCAAGCGCAACCCACCTTACTAGAACCAATTTTGCGAGTACGAGTAACCACACCCAGCGAATTTACCGCCAAAGTCCTGCAATTGCTGAGTGGCAGACGGGGACAAATTCTCGGTTACGAAGGTAGACAAGATTGGCAAGGCTGGGATAATATTTCTGCGTATTTGCCTCAAGCAGAGATGCAGAATTTTATTGTCGAGTTGCGATCGCTCACTTTAGGCGTTGGTTCTTTCCACTGGGAATATGACCATCTCCAAGAAGTACCAGAAAAATTAGCCGAACGTGTGCTTGCTAGTAACGGTAATGGTAACGGTAACGGCAACGGCAAGTAATATTGAGTAAAAAATGTCTTCTCTATTCAGAATCTTGGAGTGGTAATATTTATCACTCCAATTTCTTGCTTCACAACAGTTAATTTTTTAATAGGCAGAATGTTTATCCATTTTTATACCAATACTAAAGATTCATCTTCTTGCCAAGTAAACAAAGGTTCAAGTTCACCTGACTCGGCAAATGTGATTGCAGCTATTAAGCATTGGGGTAAATTCACACAAATTTTCTCAGAATAATTCCCTGCTTGTCCACCTACAACTAATTTTTGCTCATTTGCAGAATTTGTATTTTTGTTGTTTGCATTTATTAATGATTGATAAAAGATAGATAAATTAATTTTATCATCAGAAGTATCTGAGTTGGTTATTTCATAATTAACTGGATGCAAAAGAGAATAAAAAATCTCATTATCTAAAGTGACAGTAACAATATATTGACCTTCATTACCTCCACCAATCATCATATAACTTTGCTCATCAGCTTCTAAACTAACTAAAGTTTTACTTTTACCATCTAACTCACAAATAGCTGTTTTTATTTGTTGCCAATTAGGATTTTCAATGAAAGTTTCTTCATTTTTGTTCCCTGTCCATTTATCTGTATATAGTTTGGATACAAACATTATTTGCTCCTTGTCTTCGGAACTGTAACTTTAATGGTTTGACTTCCACTGGGAGTAATAATCTCTAATTCTTCTATACCTAATTGATAAGCCATAGAATTAACAGCGCCTTGTAAACCACAAGCACGACATAAATCTCTATCTACTATCAAACGCGCTTTGGCTGCTTTAATACCAGCTTCTAATGCTTGCTGAAAGGCATCAGCTTCCGCATGAGTTTTAGAAATAATATTAACCTTCAAAGTTATTTGCCGACGATAGGGATTACTACTAGAATTTATACCAAAAAAAGTTTGACCATTTATTTCTAGTTTAGCAATTGTTGAGCCGTCATTTTCACTATCAGCAGGAGGTAAACCCAGATGCTGTCTATATTCAGCCAAGTCATCAAAAATACTGTCCGTTTTTGCTCTCCTTTGAATTGAGTATTACACTGAACGATAGGCAATGCGGAGACTTTGAATCAAGATAATCAAAGAAGCGATCGCCATCAAGCCGCCCCAAAACCAATAAGGTAAAAGTAAATATCTTTGCATCTGGGCTGTGTCAGATAGCCCCAAAGAACCAGCACTATAACTAAATAAATAATTGAGTTGGTGATAAGTACTCACGCAAGCTTGGACACCCAAAAATTGAATAGCAAAACCTTGCATCCAACGGGGTGCTTTTAAAGAAATACCAAGAATAATTAAACCTAATAAGGGAACTGCTAACAACCCAAACCAAGAACGCACCCAAATTAATGTAGATAACAATAGAAAACTACCTAAAACTTTTAAACTCAAAGATGCGGCTTTAAAACTGCGGGAAGCCAGAATCAAAGCTGCACCAGCAATTGGCGGCCCCATCGGCCCAGCCGCAGCGACTAAACCGGGGCCAAGGGGGCCAAGTGAGGTGGCGATGCGGTAAGTAGCTACACCGGAACCATTGCTAAAAATTTCTAACTTTTGAAACTGTCCACCTAAAATCAGCGCCATTAAACCGTGTCCCATTTCGTGAAACCAAGTTGCCAGAATGGTGAACGGGTATAAAATATAGTCGCCGCCGGGAACCTGCCACAACACAGCCGTAGCGATCGCAGCTGCAACTAACCAAGTCAACCCCATACGTTCTACCTCTGGTGGGGCTTCTGTAGAGAGCAAAGTTGCAAAATCTTTACTTGGTTCCTTCATGGCGTACTTTCCTGAATGTAATTACCCCAATGAGTGGAGTGTCTTTTCATCCATCCTAATCTAAGGAGGCAGTGGTTCGGCTACGCTCACCAACCGGAGACAGGAGGCAGGAGGCTGAGTGTGGGGAGTGTGGGGGGAAAGACTTCTTCACCATCCTCCCACCCCTCCCCCACTCCCTACTCCCTACTCCCTACTCCCTTTTTTTAAGTTAACTGAAAGATAAATGTTACCAAGTCACCTTTACCGAGGCTGATGCGATCGCCTGGGCGGAGGCGGTGTCTGTTCCCTGGTAATAATGGCAAGTTATTAATATAAGTGCCATTGGAACTACCGACATCTTCAACATAGAAAGCATCTCCCTCAACGCGAACATCTGCGTGGATGCGAGAGACAATTTCTGAATTACTAAACCCGGAAACATCGATATCGGGGGGGATGCGATCGTTGGGTTTACCGATGTGAATTACCGACAGACTTTGGGGTAACTCAATTTCGCGCTCACTTTGAATGTGAACTAACCGCGCTGTTACCTGTTGTAACTGAGTTCTAGATACACCTGCGGGGGCTTGTACAGGTACAGGTGCGGGTACTGTTGCTTCTGGTTCAGGTACAGGTGCGGGTGCGGGTTCTGGTTCTGGTTCGGGCGCAGGTACAGCAGCTACAGGCGGTGGAGATGGAGGTGCGCTTTCCACTGCTAAGGGTTGTTGTGCTGTGGCTGGTGGTGCATTAATTCCTAGTGCGTCTGGTTGTAACAGATCCAACAAAGGATCTGGTGTCACTAATGGTGGTACTTGTATAGGAACTTCGGGAGCAACTGTAGGTGCAACAGCCGCAGGAGGAACAGGAGCAGGTGCAGCAGCAGAATGGAGATTAAACCCACATTGACCGCAGAAAGCAGCATCAGCCTGTACCGTTGCTCCGCAGTTGGGACAGTTACTAGTCGCTGGTAAAGGCGTATAGCAAGCTTCGCACTGGACAGCGCCGTTAGGATTGGGATGATTGCAATTCGGGCAGACGATCATTGATTTAAGCCTTTGTTGAAGATCAGCGTTAGATAGCACTGGTAAGCAGAAAAAACTCCGTAGATGCTTCTGCTTCCACCAATCAGCAGTTTTGCAAGGGGGCAATTCTAGCTTTCGATTTTAACAACTACTCATGATAATGAAGAGTGCTGAGTTGAAAGTGCTGAGTGCTGAGTAAAAAGACCACCCAAAAGGACTGGGGAATAGAGTATAAATCTACATCTGGTGAGAAGATGCTGCCCAAAAAGGGCAAGGCATTTGTACTTTTTACTTAACTCAGCACTCAGCACTCAGCACTCAGCACTCAGCACTTCTAGTTTGGCAATTCCGCCCCAGCAGCCGCATCTAGTAGCCACCAAAGTTCCCCTTGAGGGCGAATTAAGCGAGATGGGTAGCTAAAGTCATCGGCTTGAGGGGCAAAGACTTGGGCTAAAGCAGGACGTTTATTAGCACCAGCTACTACAAAAATCACGCTACGAGCAGCGTTGATAAAAGGGTAAGTAAAGGTGATGCGAGGATTGCCATCTTTATTACCCACAGTCACTAAGCGATCGCTCACTTTTAAAGCTTCGGTGTGGGGAAACAAAGATGCTGTATGGGCATCATCACCCATACCCAGCAAAATTACATCTAATGATGGAAACTCACCGGGAGCAGAATGAAAAAATTCTTGTAAATCCTGCTCATGCTTGGCAGCCGATAAAGCTGGATCAGCGTCTAAAGTGGGCATAGCGTGAATATTGGCGGCGGGGATATCAACACGGTCTAACCATGCACGCCGCGCCATTAATTCATTGCTATCGGGATGATCAGGGGGAACGTAACGCTCATCACCCCAAAAGACGTGAATTTTATCCCAAGGCAAATCTTTTGTAGCGATCGCTTCATATAAAGGCTTGGGTGTACTCCCGCCAGATAAGGCAATCGTAAATTGCCCCCGTTGAGCAATGGCGGTTTCTAACTTCGATAAAATTAACTCTAGCGATCGCGCTATCAGCGCAGACTGATCCGATAGAATTTCTACCTGTTTATTCATGGCTTGATAATTACATTGCTGGCTTCCAGCAATACGATACCGAACTTCTTACAAACCCTCCTTTGAACTTTTGAAACTTTTAACATCTAAGACTTATGCACCAAGATTATCTGTGAACAATGGGTGTAGGGGTGAAAGGGTATGGGGTGAAAGGGTTTTAGATACCTACACTCATATATCCCTACACCCTTGCCCAAACTTTTGATTTTTCATCTCACTGCATAAGTCCTAACATCATCAGTTAGGTGGGCAAAGTTTAACCTATTTTATGGTTATCATCTGTCAGGTTATTTTGTCCGTAGTCAGTGGTACTAACTGGGAAGAGGGGTGTGTCAGGGTTTAAGGGTGTACTTCGACCCTTCTCCTGCCGGAGACGCTACGCGAACGACAGGCTCAGGGCGGCGCTGCGCTCAGTAACCAGGGTGTAGGGAAATAAGCTCCCGTAGTACTCACTCAAGGTAGGAAAGAGTTTGCTGTAACCTATCACCTATCACCTGCTACATTCCGCAAAGGTGTCCAATTACCCGAAGGAACAAACGCCGCCCAAAATCTGGGATGCTGATATTCTTGTGTTTTGAGTAAATCTAACTGTGCTGCACGCAAAGCTTCATGTCTTCCTTTACCTGCTTGCAAATTCTGGTAATACTTCGCCATCAAATCTTTTGTTGCAGCATCATCTACTAACCACAGACTTAAAACTTGGGTTTGAGAACCAGCAATTACTAAAGCGCGACGCAAACCATACACACCATCGCCCACTTTGACATCGCCTCTACCAGTTTCACAAGCCGACAGCACCACTAACTGATTAGAACGTAAATCTAAACCAGCAACTTCCAGCGCCGTCAAAATCCCATCATCACCTGTTGTTACCTGATTACGTTTGTTTGCACCAGCTAAGGCTAAACCAGAACGCAATAAGGGGTTTTCTACTGCTAATATCTTTTGTGAATTTGGTTTTTCTGCCGAATCTAATGAGGCGTTGATATTTTGGGCAATATCAGCGATGAAAAAACCGTGAGTTGCCAAGTGGAGAATCACCGGACTATGTAATTTTTTCACTGCCGTTTCTGTGGCATTTTTTCCTAATAATAATTTGGCATTTGGCAAAACTTTTTTAATGGCGATCGCTTCATATTTAGTTGCAGACAAGGGCAGAAATTCCAAGGTTGCCAAGTCACTAGAGCGTTGATTTGGCAAGGTCTGTACACTGGGCTTTTTATTAGAGGCAACAGTTGTATTTTGATAGTCATAATCAATATCTGCCAACACAACCGGAGGCGAAGTATTACTAAAATTTGACTGGAAACGTAATAAATCCCGCCCAGTTGTCAGGTAAGAAAATGAATAACTCTGAATTAAAAATTTGTCTTGCTCATCTTTGAGAGCTTCAAAAGGAATTAATGTTAATTGTCCATCAGGAGAAATTAAAATATGCCGCGCATCACCCAACAAAGGGCGAATGGGTGTGATTAATTTTTCATCTAAAGTGCGAGCCAGTTTATTAAATGTTCTACCAATGGCTAACGCTGTGCGGAAATCTATCGCTAATTTATCAATTTCTGCGGCTTCACCTAAATCAACCCATGTTGGTTGACCTTGAGAACGCAATACCACTACCGCATAACGGGGTTTCCCAAATTTTTCCGCTTCCGTTGTGGCTTTGACGTTGAATGGTTTATACTGCACAATCTCTAACAAAGCAGCATCTTGAGGTATTTTGGCTTGGACAGCTAATAAATCGACTGGTTGAATTTGCTGACGAAATTCGGCACTTTTCACACTAATTTTGGCTTCTAGTTTTTCCTTTTCTGATTCCAATTTTCCTATCTGCTCTGTTGGGTTAGCAGTTTGTTGTGTTGAACGGGAAAAAACTAAGGCTGATAATTGCTGTTGTATTTGGAACCATTGAGTAAATAGTTTTTGTGTTTCGGGATTTTTATCTAATTTGCTGCGTAATATTTGGATGCTGTCAGCTACAGCATCTAAGACTAGCCCTTTGCGACGTAATACAGTAGTTAAAGCTAAAGATGCGGCGGCTGGATTTTTCCGTGCTTCTTGTAAAGCCAGGGAAACAGTAGCATCAGTTGTCCCCGCAAAAGTCTTAATATAATCCTGTTTGTTTTTTTCTGAGCCAACAGCAAAAATTAAATCAAGATTTTTGGCTTGAATATCTAACCCACGACGCTGAAAATCAACAGCATGAACAATATCACCCTTGGCTTGATACAGAGAAGCCAAATTAGTTAAGCTAATAGCCACATCAGGATGTTGTTTTCCTAATACCTTTTCATAAATGGCTAAGGCGCGGAGATGGATAATTTCTGCTTGTTTATATTTTCCTTGTGAACTATATAGTGCAGCCAAATTATCTAATTTATTCGCAACATCGGGATGTGATTTACCTAAAATCTTTTCACTAATAGCTAAAGCGCGGAGATATAAAGGTTCTGCTTTAGTAAACTTTCCTTGGGCATTATACAGTGCAGCTAAATTATTTAAAGTAATTGCAATATCGGGATGTTCTTTCCCAAAAACCTTTTCATAAATAGCTAAAGCACGCAGATGCAGTGCTTCCCCTTGTTCATATTTCCCCTGGGAATCATAAAATAATCCCAAATTATCTAAGATAGTTGCAAAATCAGGATGTGAATTACCCAGCAACTTTTCATAAATAGCCTCTGAGCGGAGATACAATGGTTCTGCTTGTTTAAATCTACCTTGTAGACGATACAGTCCAGCTAAATTATTTAAGCTAATAGCGACATCGGGATGTTCTTTGCCAAATATCTTTTCATAGATAGCTAAAGCACGCAGATGCAACGGTTCTGCTTGTTCATATTTGCCCTGTTTTCTATACAGTAAAGCTAAATTATCTAAGCTAGTGGCAATCTCACGATGGAAGTTACCCAATAATTTTTCTTTAATAGCTAGTGAGCGGAGATACAGAGGTTCTGCTTGTTGATATTCTCCTTGTGCTTGATATAGTGCAGCCAAATTATTTAAATTAGTGGCAACAATTAGATTTTCTTGACCAAGGACTTTTTCTCTAATAGCTAATACACGTTCAGCTAAAGGGATAGCAGTACTATATTTTCCTTCCTGGTATAACTTGATGACTTGTTGATTTAGTTCTTCAGCTTCCTTTAAGGCTGCTTGTTGCTCTGGGGAATATGTAGGAGTTTGCTGTTGCGCCATCCCTTTGACTGGCATACTTAACACTAACCCTGGTGTTATTCCCGTCACCATTATCCAAGGAGCAAGACACACACCCGTAGCATTAATCGCACTGAAGAACTTTTTCACAATCAACTCACAAGCATTTTGGTTTGGTTAAGACATCAATCATGTCCGCCCTCAGAATGTTTTGTAAAGCTGTTGTCAACAAAACTCAAAACCTTCTTCTTCCTCTCCGCGCCTTTGCGCGGCAGTCGCTACAAGTCGGGAAACCCGCCCAACGCGCTGCCTTGCCTCTGCGTGAGACAATCCCACAAAATTTCTCGACACTTCACCCTCAGAACCTCAACATTCAGCCTCTAAACCTCAACATTCAACCTCAAAGGCTTACTTTTCACCCTTTGAACTTCAACATTCAACCTTAAAGGCTCAACTTTTACCCTCAGAACCTCAATGTTCAAGTAAAAAGGCTGAAAATTCTAATTCAAAGGCTCAATTTACTATTGAAAAACCAAAATTTTATCTTTTGTAGTTGACAGTTTTGTGGTTTTCTTCATAACATTTGTTGGGTTCCACTTCGTTTCACCCAACCTACAAACTCAGGCGATCGCACTTGAGTTTCTCAAAGTAAAATTACTTTATTTCTTTCTACTTACTATGTCGCTGGATTACCCGGACTACGAGGAACTACGAAAGAGAAGCAAATTTTTAGGATTGCTCTGGCGACTTAGTGATGTGGGCTATTATTTCGGATTAATTGGTAGCATTATTTGGCCGTTAGCGGTGATTGGTTGCCAAATGACAAGTCGAAAACGTCAGTTGCCTTGGGATAAAGCCTTTTTGCTTCTAATCTTAGGTATGCTACTCTATCTCAGTCTTTTCTGGGGGGCTACACAGTTTAAGAAATTTGTATTAAGAAGAGGAAAAAGCCTGAAGAGTAAGCTTTGACAAATTTTGGTGGTAGCGAGTAGGTTGGGTGCAGGCGCACAAGAAATATTGACAACAAGATAGCAAATGTATATTGCGCCGTAACCCAACACAAAATCAGAATATATTGAGAAAATATTTTGGCAGGTAAAATAATTGCAGCATAAATTTTACCATCGAAATTGAGTTATTTTTGTAGTTGACAATTTTGTGGTTTTCTTCATAGCATTTGTTGGGTTCCACTGCGTTTCACCCAACCTACAATATCAGGCGATCGCACTTACGCAGTAAGAGGATGTTTGAAAAGTATTTATTCGTAGTTTTAAGTACTCGTTGATCCCCCCTAGCCCCCCTTAAAAAGGGGGGAATTAATCTCAAAGTCCCCCTTTTTAAGGGGGATTTAGGGGGATCTAAAATATTTTGCTACCAACAAGCAGACTTTTAAAACAACCTCTAAGACAAAATATCAAGGGTATAAGGGTGTAGGGGTATGGAGGTGTATGTATCTAAAACTCTTACACCCCATACCCCTTTAACCCCTAAACCCAGCCTCCACAGACAATCTTGGTGCGTAAGTCCGATATAAATTAGACATTTGCTCCAGTTGCAGTTCCACCCAATCGTTGTTGAATTTTGGCTTTAGCTGCTTTAAATTCGGTAGCGAGTTGCTCACTTTGTTGAGTGTTCAAGTTGTTGCGGATGGCAGCAAACATTGTGCTTTCTTCTTGACGAATGTGGTCGCCAACAATATCCATCAAATTTTTGATTCTATCTTTAAATTCAGAGGTTGAAGGACTAATACCTTTGATTTGATTTAAAAGCCGCTTCATTTCGGCTTGTTCATCATAGAGTTCTTGGGTATCGCCTTCACCATAGAAAGAGCGAACTCTGGGGTAAACTACTTCTTCTTCAGCTTCAGCATGGGCAGTTAAATCTTTGTAGATTTGACCAAAGTATTCTTGAATCTTTTGTGGATCATTGCTTTGGAGCAATTCAGTAAACAAGATATTTACTTTGTTATGATCCAAGCGAATCACGTCTTGGATGTTCATATCTTGTTTGTCAGTACCTTGGGTAACAGCACTACCTACTGCGCCGCTAAAGGCTGCGATCGCATCTTGGACTCTTGCCCAAATTCCTTGGTCTGCATCTTGTCCAGTTAACTCACGCACACCTAAGATTTCGATAATACCTTTGAGTTGCTCTTGGTGAGCGCGGTTTTCAAAGTTAACGGGATTGATAGGCCCAATGGCTGCTAGAACATCAGCACCAACTTTTTGTGCTGCTTTATGGACTAACAAGCCACTCAAAACTTGTTGATGCTTTAATAATTCGTGCTGGGATACTTTTTCGTAGAAACTCAGTTCCGAGCCTTGCATCAGTTTGCGAACTTGTTCAACCATTTGCTGAACAGTTTGTTTCGGTTCTTTCTGAATACCATACTGCACGATTACAGTTTCGATGATGCCCAGATTTTTGCGATCGTCTTCTAGAAAGTCACGGATACGATCAGAAATTTCACTATCTGTAGATTCTCTCAAAAATAGCTCTTCATTTTCAATCAATAATTGTTGAACTAATTTAATACTAGCTAATTTACTAGCAATAGCATCGCGCTTTGTATCATCTAAAGTTAATACCATTCTGAAGTTCTCCTCAAAAAGCAATCGGATTATTACTAGTCACAGCTTGTCATAAGACTTAATCATCTTTCCTCTTTCTTTTGAGCGATTAATTTCAGAACTCTAGATAGAAAACAATCTTTTTTTACATATAGAGTTTCTGATTCTTCTTTTAGAGATACACAGAATAATTTTTGTCTCCATCGTTGGGTAGATAAAATTTTGCAATTATTTTTCTAAATTGTCCAAAGAGAGTCAAACACGAGATAAGAGTGCGATGTCAGAAAGCCCTGGAATCGGAGAGCAAGCACTAAATAAAGCTGCCGAAATAGGATTATCTAGCCAATTGGATGAAGTGGAAAATCTAGATGTCAACATCAAAACTGATCCAATAAAAATGCTTCAGGGGCAAGTCGATGCAGTCACAATATCAGGTGAAGGTTTGGTGATGCAGCAAGACCTCCGAATGGAGGAATTAGAAATGCAAATGGGGAATGTTGCCATTAATACTTTAAGTGTGGCTTTTGGCAAAATTGAATTGACTAAACCGACAGAAGCTAGTGCAAGAGTTGTATTGACTGAAAATGATATCAACCGTGCTTTTAATTCGGAATATGTACGATCGCAACTTCAAAACCAGAAAGTGCATATTAATGGTCAACTCATGAGTATAGAACCCCAATCGGTAGAATTTCGCTTACTTGATCATCAAAAGATATGGCTCAATGCAACCATTCAATTAAAGGAAACAAGAGAAATTCAACAAGTTGCTTTCTCTGCAATACCTAAAGTCAGTGCTAATGGAGAAACTGTATCGTTAGAAAATGTCGAGTATGGCGGAGGTGAAGAAATCTCACCAGAATTAACAAAAGCTTTGATTGAGCAAACTAGCGAAATTCTCAATTTATCTAATTTTGATTTAGAAGGTATGAGCTTGCGAGTTAAGCAAATAAAAGTAGAACCAAGTAAATTAACGCTGCAAGCAGAAGCTTATGTAGAACAAATTCCCTCTGCTTAAACAAAGGATCATTATTTATGGAAACTATGGAAACTTCAGACACAACATCGGCTTCTAGTCCTTTTCCCAATATTCCACCGATGATTGAGAGTGATGATCGAGAGTATCGTGATACTGGCGTACCTAGCACAGTTGCGATCGCCGGACATCCTTTACACCCTTTAAGCGTAATTTTCCCGATAGCCTTTTTAGCAGCAGCTTTAGGAAGCGATTTTGGCTATTGGTTAACTCGTGATTATTTCTGGGCGCGGGCTTCTTTGTGGTTGATTGGACTCGGATTGGTTGGAGGTTTAATTGCAGCTGCGATCGGGTTAAGCGACTTTTTGAAAATTGAGCGAGTCCGTAAACGCACGGCTGGTTGGGCGCACCTGATATTGAATGTTTCTATCCTTGTTTTAACGCTGTTGAACTTTATTTTGCGTTGGGGTGACGCAGAAGCCCGGATTTTACCTTGGGGATTATTAATATCTCTGGTGGTGGGAACTCTGACTAGTGTTTCTGGGTGGTTTGGTGCAGAACTTTCCTATCGTCATAAAATTGGTGTAGTAGGGGCTGGTAGTAAAAGATATCCATAACTTTATTTGAGATTCAAGTTATGACGGGTAAAATTTTGTTGAGTTTCTAATTTGTAGAAAATGCGTCACAATCGTAACTCAAAAATATTCATCATCTTTTTCTTGCTCATCGTCACAGCGATGGGCTTTTTATTTAGGGACTGCTAACTAAAAAGATATCCTTCCCCTACACCCCCATACCCTTACACCCGTACACCCTCTTTCAAGTCAGAGGTAGTGGGAAAAAGAGAAATATACTCTCTTGAAAATTGGATATTTTGCTTATGATATATTTGGTTGCATTTTATGTTGGCTGTGGCTAGGAAAATAGGCAATGCAAAAAAGAGTAAAAGTCAAACCTAATTCTAAACAACAAAAAGTCGAAGAACAAGCAGATGGAAGTTTAACTGTATATTTAAAATCGCCGCCGATTGATGGGAAGGCGAATGAAGAATTAATTAAGGTTTTAGCTGATAAATTTGATGTGCCGAAGTCTTATGTCAGTATTAAATCAGGTTTCTCTTCTCGACAAAAACTGATTGAAATTCAAACTGAGATTTAATATTCATATAGGACTAATATTTGATTTTGGAAAAAAATCAGTACACTCAGATCAGGCTTCTTTCCTACTCCCGATTCCCCATTCCCTATTGCCTACCTACACAAATAAATTCAGAAATCAAACCGGATTCCTATACTATTTTAGTTATTGGTTTTGACTAAACGTTCGTCTAGCCAAGCTAAAGCCGCACCGGATGTCTCCGCTAAGATGCTGATGAGACGATATAAAGCGATCGCACTAATCACGACCGCCGAGGGAAAACGATTCTGCAAAAGTGCGATCGCTGTAGCTTCAAATACACCTATCCCCCCTGGCGCACCGGGAACTACTAGCCCTAGCAGCCAAGCAATACTAAAACCCCCGAATAATAAAGGAAATTGGCTAAGATTTATGGGGTAAATTGCCAACATAGTCAAAATAAACCCTAAACTACGCAGTCCTAAAAATCCAACTTCTCCTAACAAAGGGCGAAAGGGATAACGTTCAAGATTGATAGTTACTTGTGGCTGATTTCTATTAGGTGATTTTTTATTTTTTAATCTGTATAAAAAGCGAATTACTGGGTTTAAAAACCAAGGATGTATGCCACAAAGTATCACAACTAAAATCACAAATTGTAATATTTTGAGAGCTAAATTAGTTTGAGTCACAGCCAACTGACTGCCAAATAAAACCACAATTATTAAAGCGGCTGCGGCCATAAGTAATGGTTCTAATAAGACACTAATGGTTGCTACCCCTCCAGAAACATTGGCATTTTTCGCAGCCATAATCCGCCCATAATAATGCCAAACATTACCCGGAAGATATTTGGCGATATTAGTTTTTAAATAGGCTTGAATAAATGGAATCGATGGTACGGGTTGATTTAAATCGCGCAAAACCCAAGTCCAAATCCAGCCAGCCCACGTATGTGCTAATAAAGTTACCCCAGTGGCGATCGCTAAAATTGCCCATCCTGCTGCATCAATTCTGATAGTTGTTACTCCTACCCAATTATCCTTTAAGGCTTTGGCAACAAAAAATAGTGTCCCACCCAAAATCAACCAGCGTAAAAATTGCTTCATCACTTTAGCTAAGTCTTATCTCTCTACAGTCAGATGTAATTATTACATAATCATTGAATATAATGCGACTTAAGCCAGATGTTTGATTAATATTTACTAATTAATATGGGAAATTGTTGGTCAAACAAAAGTCAACTAAAACAAGAATTTAACTTGCTTAATTAACTATTAAACCAGCAAATAAACTTGTTCATAGTTGCAAGGAGGCAATGATGAAAAATTTAACGGCGTTATGGAAAAACCTCAGACTACGCCAAGTTATAACAGTATTTTTGGCAGGTATGATTTTGATAGTTAGCACTGCTTGTAGTAGTGGAGATGTTACAGGTGTAAATCCTCAAAATCCTGCTGTACAAGCTGGTGGTGCAAACAATCCTTATAAAAATGGTGGAGATAAATATACTAGAAATTTAAGCAATAACGCTTATTTACCTTCTAGTTTATTAATTGCGACAAATCCAGAATCAGAAATCCTCTACCCTGGTGCAGAAACTCCGCAAGGCAGAGTTGAAAAAGAAAAAGAATTACCAATAATTACCAAGAAAAACTTTCAAAAACCTGAACCTGGAAATTTAATTCAAAATGAACCAGATTTAGGAAGTCGTGTGCAAGAACGGCTGGAAACTGTAAAAGAACAATTTCAAGATGCCAGCAGCTTTGTTAAAGAAAAAGCTGATGAAGCAAGTGCTAGACCAGAATTACAAAAAAATCCGGCAGTCGGCAGATAGAATTTTTGTTCTAGTGTGGGAAACTTCCATAAATTTTTAACTGATACCAAATTGAAACAGGAGTAAAACTATGAACAGAGTCATTAATTGGTTCAAGAATATTCGCCCTTTGAAAGTGTTAAGTGTTTTCTTAGCAGGTGTGTTTCTGATTTTGACACAAGCTTGTAACCGACCTAGTATTGCAGGTCAACCACCACAACCCAGCGCCCAATCACCTAATACTGAGCGTTATGACCCCACAAAATCTTATAACCTCAATTCTCCTGAAGGTGGGATGAATAACTTTAGTGATGTAGATCCGAGAGCGAAAAATTTTGAAAAAGCCGCTAAAAATCGAGCCGAAGATTTAAGCCGTAATGCCGAAAGAAATATTAACGAAAAAGGCATTGATAGCGCAGAACAATATGCTCGTAATTATCGCCAAGGTACACCTTTCCCAGAAAGAGTGAAAAACTTAGGTGAAGATATTGGTAGTTCTGTTCAAGGAACAGCAGAAGGTGTAGCGAAGGGAACAAAACGTGGTTTAGAAAATATCAAAGAAAACACCAGTGATGCGGCTCAAGACTTAACAAAAAATGCTCAACGCGCAGGCGAAGATGCTGGTGATACAGTCAACCGGACATTGAGAAATATTGACTAGAATTTAGTTAATTTACCGTAGGGAATAAAAAAGAGAGGAGTTAGAATAATTTTTTCTAACTCCTTTATTATTATTAGTATATAGCAATCCTATAGCAATCCTAAATGAGTTGTGAAAAGATATTCTTTTTAACGAACCGCAAAGGACGCAAAGGACACAAAGAAGGAAAAGAAAGAGAATTTCATAAATTATTTTACGAATACCAATGTTGCAGGGCAACTCTGTGAACTTCTCGCCAAGGCAGATTGTGTTGTCTGGCTAATTCGGCGCAGTCTTCATATTCTGGCTGTACATTGGTGATTGATTTATCTGGCGATGTTCCTTGCCATGCGACTTTGACACGTACTTTGCCATATTTTGTTTCTATTTGTTGAATTTCCCGTTGGAGGATGGCGCGTTGTTGGGTGGTGCGGCGAATACCTAAAGTGCTGGTTTCACGGAATAAAACTGCTTCACATTGGGTTAAATTATCTTGATGACAGATAACTGTTAATAAGATACCAGGACGGGATTTTTTCATACCTATGGGTTGGGTGAAGACATCCACTGCACCTGCGGCAAATAAGGCTTCAAACACATAGCCAATTGCTTGGGGACTTAAGTCATCAATTTGAGTTTCGAGTACGGAGATGGGTTCTAAAATCGGGCTGATTTCTTGAAAATTGCGGACATCTGCCTGAAGGCTGGTGCTTTCACCCAGCCACAGGCGTAGTATATTGGGAATAGGAAGATTGATAGTTCCCGCTCCCAATCCCACTTGTTTGAGTGTCATCGATGGCGGATTACCAAATTCTCTGACTAATGTGGTAGCGATCGCAGCTCCTGTTGGTGTTACCAGTTCCTTTTCAATGCCGTTACTGTAAACCGGGCAACTTCTCATTTCCCATAATTTCAACACTGCTGGCACTGGTACCGCCATTTGACCATGTGCAGCCCGCACCGTACCTCCACCTGTTGGCAATGCCGCACAGTAAAGTAAGGGGAATCCTGAGCGATCGCTATCAATGCCCAACCAATCTAAACCCAAACAAGTGCCAACAATATCTACAATTGCATCCACGGCACCGACTTCATGGAAGTGGACTTTTTCTGGCGCAACTCCATGCACTGCCCCCTCTGCTACTGCTAATTGTTGGAATACTGCTAAACTCCAAGCTTCCGCCCGTGTTGGTAGCTTTGCCTGACGAATCATAAGCTCAATTTCTGGCAGATGGCGGCCATGATGGTGATGATGTTCGTGGTGATGATGATCATGATCATCCTCGACTAAATCCACATGAACCTTCGTTGCCTGTTGACCATTTTTTTGGACAAGTTCCGCCCGTAAATGGTACTCCTGAGCAATTCCTAAATCATTTAATTTTGTCACCAAATACTCTACAGGAACACCCAGACTGACTAAGGCTCCCAGGCACATATCACCAGAAATTCCCGTTGGACATTGAAGATAAGCTATTTTACTCATAGGGGTTAGTCAATAGTCACTTGTCATTAGTTATTATCCCCCTGCTTCCTTGTCTTCCTTATGTCTCTCGTCCCCTTTTTCAAATCACCGTGTTTCTATGGCAAAAATTTTCACAGTGCATCCGGATAATCCCCAAAGCCGCCGAATAGAAGAGATAAAGTCTGCGCTCTCAAATGGGGCGGTCATGCTTTACCCTACTGATACGGTCTATGCGATCGGTTGTGATTTAAATGCCAAGTCGGCGGTGGAAAGAGTGAGGAAAATCAAGCAGTTAGCGAATGATAAACCATTAACATTTTTGTGTCCTTCATTGTCAAATGTAGCGACTTATGCGTTTGTCAGCGATACAGCTTATAGATTGATGAAGCGGCTGATTCCCGGCCCTTACACATTTCTGCTCCCCGCCACTAAGTTAGTACCGCGACTGGTACAAAATCCTAAGCGGAAAACAACTGGGATTCGCGTACCGAATCATACTGTATGTCTGGCTTTGCTAGAAGCGTTAGAAAACCCGATTATTTCCACTTCGGCACATTTGCCAAGTCATGAGGCGGATAATGGGAAATTTAGCTCAGAAGGTGAACCGCAGCTATCACGGGTAGAGTTATTTGATTATCTGGATAACTTAGTGGATGTAATTGTAGACACGGGTGAAGAACCAACATATCAAGTATCGACAATTTTGGACTTGACAGGAGACGAACCAATGATTACGAGACGGGGGTTAGGTTGGGAAGCAGTAGCAGCTTGGGTTTAAGAAACATACTTCACAAACTGAACCTGCCGTTTCGCAAACCTCGGTTAAAAACGCTCCAGTTTGGGGATTGTCATACTAAGTCATGGCTGGGAGTGGGTAGTCAGGATAGGAGTAAAAGTATATCTAGCAAGGATTTGCACCAATTGTGGACGCGATGCTTATATTTGTGTTGTCTGCAATTTGGTTACGGTGTCAAAAAGCGACACATTACTTTCACTGTAACTTTTTTAAATTTCCTACAGTCATATACATAAGCAGTGCTGGCAATGAATCTTGTATGGATGAATACTTAATAACTTTCCAGACAAGAACGTTTTCAGATGCTATCTTTGCGTTGTAGTTACGGTGCTATACCCTACCCTAGGAAAATTCATGAAAGCTAACCTTGTAAATCTACCAACCTCCACACCCAATTTTGTTGTTAGCAATGTTGCTATTGAAGAATTCTCAGAGGCAGATACTTTAATACAATTGCTGTGTCAGGAAATACAGGCGCAAGTCAAGGCAAGTTCTGGATGTGTAAAAGCTGTAGCGCAACGCATAGCCAAAGAAGTCAGAAGAATTTGTGATAAAAGTTCCCGTATCCAAACATCTGGACAAGTTCAATCTTGGCAGCTAACTTTAGCAAAACACCGTCTGCACAAGTGTCTGCACTACTACCAACTTGGTTCTCGGCGGGGACGGGTAGAGTTACACAGTAGTTTAGGTGCGATGGTTTACCGTCATGTTATGCCATCAGGTTCAGAATACGGTTTTGATGCACGTTACAATTTAATAGAAGATTTCCTCCAAGCTTTTTATATTGAGGCGATTAAAGCTTTCCGCCGGGAAAACGAATTGGCTGAAGATTATCAACCACGCACTCAGCTGCAATTAGCGGAATATATGGCATTTACAGAACAGTATGCCAAACGCCGGATTAATTTACCTGGTGGCAATAATCAACAGTTAATTATCTTACGCGCTCAAGGTTTTGCCCGTCGTCAACCCCAAGAAACTCCTGTAGATATTGAAATGGCAGTGGAGTCAGCGAAGGGTGAAGATGCTGAATCTTACCAACGTAATCCAGCAGTGCAGCAAATCCGCTCTAAAATGATTGCTCAAGGTCATGGTGATTTGTCGGAAGAATCAGAACGCGATCGCGTCATCTCAGAATTAGTAAAATATTTAGAATCTCAAGGTCAATCTGACTGTATCGATTACCTCAGCTTGAAGCTGCAAGACCTGTCTGCGCCCGAAATTGACCAAATTCTCGGTTTAACTAGCCGCCAGCGTGATTATCTGCAACAACGCTTTAAATATCATGTTGAAAAGTTCGCCAAGCAGCACCAATGGCAATTGGTTCATCAATGGTTAGGTGCAGGTTTAGAACAAAAATTAGGCTTGTCTTCCCAACAGTGGGAAACTTTTATTCAAGTACTTTCCCCCCAACAGCAACAAATTTTGCAATTAAAAGCAGCCAGACATAGTGATCAAGCGATCGCTAAAGCCTTAAAATGTACTCCCAAACAATTGCAAAAACGTTGGACTCATCTCCTAGAAATTGCTTGGTCTATCCGTAACGGTAATAGCGAAGTTCAAACTGGTTGAGTTTCAATGCAGAGTATCGCTGAAGTCAACACACAGAACATAGAAGTTTTCTTCACCCAAATTTATCTGCGTGTATCGGCGGTTAACTACTCTGAACCTCAACCATTTTTCACTACTTTTTTAGTACACAAGTACCAAAAATATCCTACTTTTTTCCCCTTTGAAAATTCATATTAAGTAACTGTCTATATGTCCCTGCTTCCATGAAATTCTAGAATATATAGAAAATTGACGGAGGACTTGAGAATGACTATGACTCAAGGCAAACGGGCAAATCAGGCAGGGCGCATTTTAGAAAGTAATGTAGACGCAATATTAACCGGACATAATTATTTCCAAATCGGCAATCATGTCACCAAAGAATATCTTTTAACTGCTCATTTATTACCGAAACGCTACGCTAAACAAGTTTATATCGGCGCAGGTCTTTATAATACTTTGTTAAAAGTAGATTTTTTTGTTGTTGGCTTACCCATCACACCCACTGGATTAATTATTGAATGTAAATGGCAAGAAAGTGGCGGTTCTGTAGATGAAAAGTTTCCGTATTTGAGTATGAACATTCAAGAATATTATCCAGCCCCAACAATTGTGGTGATTGGTGGTGAAGGTATGCGCGAAGGTGCAATTCAATGGCTCAGACAGCAAGTGAACCTAAATCATAACTTACTCGGAGTTTACAGTTTAGATAGGTTTATTGCTTGGGCTAACAAAAATTTTTAATAAGAAGTAATTAATAATTCGCTGATAATTCCTCGTTTTTTAGTATTAGAATTAATCGAGCGAGATGCAGAGATATCATAAATATTAAAACTAATTTCTGTGTAGATTTTTCTGATAAATTCGCAATCGGAATTACAAACCATCACCTTAACACCCCGATTTGCTAATTCAGCACAAACATTTCGCAACCGAATTTGGTCTTGTTCGCCAAAAGAATTGCCATTATAACCAGTAAAATAACTAGTATTGCTAATAGGATGATAAGGCGGATCACAAAATACAAAATCATCGCTACTATTAGCATAATTCAACACATTAATAAAATCTGCTTGCCTGATTTCCGATGATTTCAGAGCTTGAGATGCGGCTCTGAGTAAATCCTCCTGACAAATACTCGGATTTTTATAGCTACCTAAAGGCACATTAAATTTACCTTGAGAATTAACCCGATATAAACCGTTATAACAAGTTTTATTGAGATAAATTAATCGTGCTGCTGTTTCTAAATCATTATTACTTGTATGGGAGCGGACACTGTAATAATAATCTCGACTATGTTTAGCTTTATGTGCTTGTAATAAGCTAATTAAATCTTCTACTTGATCCCGGACGCAGCGATAAGTAGTAATGAGTTCAGCGTTAATATCTGTTAAGATTGCTGTGGTTGGTTGTAAATGAAAAAAAACCGCACCACCACCTAAAAAGGGTTCATAGTAAGTCTGATAAAACTTCGGAAAATAATTAATATATTGTTGAATTAACCGACTTTTACCCCCTGCCCATTTTAAAAAAGGACGTGGGCAAATTTCTGGAAGCATTTGAATAACCATTGACTGATAAGTTCACTAATTTAAGCTAGTAAATATAACAAAATATCGCTAATGCAGCATATTCTATATTAAGTGAGTAATTTTCATCCGCATAGATTACAATTAGGTAGATAAAGCATATCAAAACAAACGTCAGTTCATAACAAGGCAGTTTAGATTTCCATGTTTGACGGATTTTGGGATAACGTTCTTCGCTACCCCCGCTACTTAATTACAATCCTCGTTGGGCTTCTGGTGAACACATTCGAGCCATTATTGCCCTTGTTAAAACGTCCAGTCACCTTAGTTGCTGTTGTCGGCTTATTACTGGGCGGTCTGGCTTTCTTGACACTCACCCTCCGCGCTATGCTGGGTTTGAGTGCGGTTTAGACTGGGAACGATGGGTGGCTGTTGTTGTTGATGTTACTCAGCACTCAGCACTCACACCTCGACTTACCTCGACTTCGCTCGGTACAAGTCGCTCAGTGTAAAGCACTCAGCACTTTATTTATAACCTCTGTGAACAGGCAAAGATTTTATGGCTACAAATCGCCGCATTTCTCGTGTTGCTGAATTAATCAAACGGGAAGTTAGCCAAATGTTACTCAACGGCATTAAAGACGACCGTGTGGGTACAGGTATGGTCAGTGTAACTGATGTAGACGTTTCTGGCGATTTGCAGCACGCCAAAATCTACGTCAGTATTTATGGTACGGAAGAAGCCAAAGCCGAGACAATGGCAGGTTTAAAGTCAGCCACTGGTTATGTACGTAGTGAACTTGGCGCTAGAGTCAGGCTACGTCGCACCCCAGAGGTAATTTTTATCGAAGACCGTTCTATTGAACGTGGTACTAAGGTATTATCGCTGTTGAATAAACTCCAGTATGAGCGATCGCTAGACCCTGACGACACTGAAGAAGACATTGGCGCAGAAGAAGATTAACAGGACTTACATACAAAGATTCTCTGTTGAGACTGGGTGAAAGGGTTTGGGGTGTAAGGGTTTTAGATACATATCCCTACACCCCTTAACCCTCTCCCCAACCCTTGATTTATCATTTTTATGCGTACATCCTAAGAATATTCCCTCATACAAAACTTTCTTCTCTAGCCCCTAACCGCTATTGTTTCTCTGTTTTGGGAGTTTTTTGATGATCTTGCTTTTCTTGGGGCGGAAAAGCTTGTTTACCGATATTGTCGGCTGCTTGTTGAAATAAAGGTTCGATTTTATTACGCCAGTATTCGGTATCGGGTAACTTTTCGGGATGATTTTTGTAATCTAAAACCTTGTCCCAATTACCATCGTCAATTGCTTTGTTGATGTCATTAAATAGAGCATCAGCCTTAGACCAATCTTGCTGCCATTGGCTAATGATTTTACCTGTTTCTTGAATACTAGCAGAAGCATTGGCAGGAATTGACTTTAATAATGCGATCGCACCAACTAAATCTCCTGACTCATATTTTTTCTTCGCTTGTTCCACAACCTGGTCGCTATTTTCATTAGCTTTTGCTGGTTCTGATTTTTCCCCCTCAGTATTTGCTGTCTCTGGTGGAGTCGTTGTTTTAACCGCCTTTGGTTTGGGAAGAGGTCTAGCAGCAATTAGCGTGCTATCATCAACAGTCTTAATTGCAATACCTTTATCCCGCAAACAACCCAGCCATTCATCATTGTTCGAGATCACATCTGCATAAGCCCAAGCCAAACGCCCAGAGTTTAATTTCACTTGTATCCAATTGCGTTTTGTCCGCAGTCCAGTCACCTCAAAAGCTGTGTCCTCACCAATGGTTTTGAGAACATTATCAGAATTAATCGAACTCGGTTCCGAACGAATATTAGAATTACCTGTCACCATTGCCAAGCACTTATTCCCCGCAGTGGCATTTTGACCTGTAAAATTAGCGGTAAAATTCTTCACATTCGGATAGACATTCGCCACCAAAGCCGCCGCACTACCAGCTAAAAGTATCCCAATTAATAATGGTAGGGGATCAGATTTACTAGAAGTTCTGCGGGTAGGTTTGCTAACACCAGGATTTGCTGGCGCGAGTGCGAGAGTTGGTTGAAAAGACGCAGCAGGTTTCGCCCCAGAGTAAGCATGATTTAGCGACGGTTCTGGTGGTGCAGCTGGTGTTAACACAGGACTCATCAGAGTCACACAAGCTTGCAGTGCTTCGGTGGCTGTTTGGTAACGGTCTTTAAAGTGATAATGCACCATCTTTGTTAAGATAGATGCCAAACGATAGCTAACAGGGGCCAAATGTTGCCAGCGAATCTCGCCTGTATCTGGGTCTTCTTGTAACTCAGAAGTTGGTACACCTGTAATTGCTTGAATGGCAATCATCCCTAAAGCATAGATATCACTATTGGGGCGGGGTTTACCTTGTCCTTGTTCAGTGGGCATATAGCCAGGAGTCCCAATAACGACAGTGGCCGTAGTTTGTCCACCCACCGTCACCATTGAGGAACTTAACTGTTTAACTGCGCCAAAATCTACTAAAACTAATTTATGATCTGAAGAACGGCGAATAATATTATCTGGTTTGATATCGCGGTGAATCACACCTTGCTGATGGACAAACTCTAAAATCCCTAAAACTTCCTGTAACATTTGCAAAACTTGATTTTCATTCCAGCGTTGACCAGAAATGAGTTCATCAGTTAAGGGATGTCCTTCGATATATTCTTGAACTAAAAAGAATTCTTGATTTTCGTCAAAGTAAGCCAGCAGCCGGGGAACTTGGTCATGATATCCCAAACGTTCCAAAGTTTCCGCTTCGTTTTGGAACAGGCGTTTGGCAGTTTCAAAAATTTTGGGGTCAGAACTGGTAGGCTTGAGGTGCTTGACAACGCAGATAGGGTTTCCTGGCCGTCTTGTATCTTGGGCGATGTAGGTTTGACCAAACCCTCCCTTAGCCAGCACTTGAATTACTTGGTAACGATTATCCAGTAGCTTACCGATCATATTCCCTCCCCAGAGTTATTACCTAATTTTCCAGCTGGTAATAAATATCTCCAAATTTTTTTCCTTGAAATCCGCTATCTTGAGAAAAGATTTGAAATAAATACGTAGCTTTTTTATAAACCCTGTTAATTAACTGTGCCAATTTTAGATTTTAGATAGCCGATTTTAGATTTTTTTGGTTTATACTCCGCCAAGTCAAGGCGTAATATCAATCAACTTTCAAAATTTAAAATCCTCAAACTCTTTACCCTAGCGGTTAGAGTCAATCCAAAATCCAAAATCCAAAATCCAAAATCGTTTGACGACCGATGCCACCTAAAATAACCAATCCAGTTGCATGGCAACAGGCTGAACTCCTCATGCAACCAGCTTTCATTAGAGTTGTGGATAACATTCGCAAGCAACTCGACGCATCTGCTTGGAAGGGAACCTACCATGATGTGCTGATTTGGCCGCCTAGTACCACTGACGAAATAAAAGCCTTGGTAACAAGACTGTTGGAAGAGATGGAAAGTGCCACACCAGAACAAGCAGACGAAATCCGTAATACCCTGTCTCGGTTGCCAATGCCCCATCCAGGATATCATTTGCAGCTGCAACGTCAAGAGCAGCAAGTCAGCGTTGATTTGTGGGAATTGTGTTATCAAGTGTGTTTCGCCAATTACAGCCCAGAGAATGAGGCTGTGGATATTGATACTAGTTTAATTGATGAGTTGGGTGAAGTAGATTGGCAAAATCTAGAAGATAAGACAAAAAATTTAGTAGCGCAGGTGTTTGCAAGTTTACCTGATAGTTGAGTAAAAGTACATTAACTGAGTTGGCGATCGCTCCAACCTCAAGTAGATTTTAGCCCTGAACTCTGTGTGAAAATTAATAAAACAGAGGATAACTATTCACCATGACGGAATTACTTGAACAAGCGATTATCAAACTCAAAAGCTTACCAGTCAGTCAACAAGATGCTATGGCAAAGATGATTCTCGAAGAACTGGAAGATGAACAGCAATGGGATGCAGCTTTTGAGCGTTCTCCAGATGCACTAGCTTTCTTAGCAGCCCAAGCAATGGCTGAATATCAAGCAGGTAAAACTCAACAACTAGATCCAGATACATTGTGAATTCTCGCATCACTTCTCAGTTTCGCCAAGCTTTTGGTAACTTACCTGAAAATGTGCGAGAGCAAACCCGCCAAGCATATCGCCAATTTAAACAAGACCCAAACCATCCCAGTTTACGTTTCAAAAAAGTGCATTCAGAATTACCTATTTATTCTGTGAGAGTCAGCATACAGCACCTACGGCTGTTATGAGGTACAGTAGCAGCAACTAGCAAACCAGTTTCTTAAATGTTGAGGATTTATTAAGTCGAGTGCAACTGAGATTAGTTTATCAACCATTTCTGTTGTAGTTGGAGCAAAATTGCGTAAAAAAGATTTAAGTTGTGACCACCATAATTCAATTGGATTAAAATCGGGGGAGTATGGGGATAAACAAATAACTTTCGCACC